>CAMPJQ010000171.1 GCA_946886925.1 uncultured Terrimonas sp. | reverse complement strand
AACCCTGTCCGACGTGGCGGATAAAATTCAAGTATTAAATCTCAAATCCGAAGCGGGAATTTCGAAATCCGAAGGAAATACAAAGCACCAGGTAGCAAATTATAAAACCAACCCTGTCCGACGTGGCGGATAAAATTCAAGTATTAAATCTCAAATCCGAAGCGAAATCCCAATGGCAAACCAAAAACAATAAACCACAAATAACAGTACTGACGCTTCCCTGTCGCGTACCGACCGCCAACTACTTGAAACCTGTAACCTGTAACTTGCTCACCAGTATTGACTGATCTTCTTTCTCAAAAAAGATACGCTGCGCTCCAGTTGATCCATGCCATCCACACCGTCTTCAATGCTTATCCAGCTATCAAAACCCACTCTTTTTAATTCCGTAAAAATGGCATCGTAATCATTGAGTCCTTTGCCTATTTCACCATGACTTAGTCTTTTGGCATATCCTGCAGCGCCACCTTCTTCCTTTCTAAGGTCTTCAATAGTACCTTCTTTCAAATAGCGGTCGCTGGCATGCATGGTTACTACCCTGTTTGATACTTTGTATAGTAACTCCAATGGGTCCTCACCCGCCAGGTAGGTATTGCTGGGGTCGTAGTTTACTCCAAAATTGGGATGATCAATGCTATCTACAAGCTTACAGAATACATCCATTTTTTGTGCAAATTCGGGGTACTCCCAAAAATCATCTTTGTAGTGATTTTCCAGGATCAGCGTAATACCACGCTCCTGGGCATAAGGCAAACATTCATAAATGCAATCGGCTGCAAGCTTAACGCCTTCCTCAACAGATAATTCGGGCCGGCGCTGGCCAGATAATACCCTGCAATAAGATCCACCCAGGGTATAGGTCATATCAATCCAGCTTTTTTGTTTGATTATTTCTTTTTCCCGGAATTTGGCGTCGGGATGTGTAAAATCGGGCGAGCAGCACATCATAGGAATTACTTTTCCATGATCTTCCACTTCCTTTCTGAAACGCACCCAGTTGCCCCGATCGGCCATTTCCAAAAAACCGGCATACCATTCGAGTCCATCAATATCCAATTTCGCGGCAAGTGATATCCATTCAGAAACGGTCATTGTTCCATCTTTACAAAGTGCCTGCATAAATGCTTTGGGAAACGCGGCTAAACGGGGCATAATTTGATTTGAGATTATGATTTGAAAACACTAACCTGTCAACAATAAATTATAAGTATCTCCTATTCCTCTGCCTTGCCCAGCCCCAATTTATCTACGGCGATCTGCGAAGCTACCTGGCTTGCATCTTTTTTATTAAACGCCTTCCCTTCTGCTATCAGTTCTCCGTCTACCACTGCGCCCACAGTAAACAACCGCCTGCCATTTTCAAAACGTTCTTCGAGGGTTTCAAATTCCAGGTTCTTTCCATTCTTATTAGCCCAACCATACAATTTATTTTTATGATTGATCTCTAAGGTTTCCAGGTCTTCAATAAACATATGAGGAATAATGATGCGCTTTAATACCCATTGTTTGGTTTGATTGAATCCCTTATCCGTATAAATAGCTCCAACCAATGCCTCCAGGGTGTTGCCGAAAATCTGGCTCACTTTTAACGACCCGTCGCTTTTGTTATAAATTGTAATTTTTTTTAGACCCATTTTTACAGCAATCTCATTAAGAGTTTGGCGATTTACCATTTTGCTGCGCATTTCCGTTAAAAAGCCTTCTCCTTTATAGGGGTATCTTCTAAAAAGATAATCGGCCACTATCCCGCTAAGAATAGCATCGCCCAAATATTCGAGGCGCTCATTGTTTTCGTCTGCACTTTCTTTTACAGAACGATGACTTAAAGCTGTTTTATAAAGGGAAAGCGTGCCAGGGGCAAAACCCAGTACATTGCATAATTGTTTATAAAAGGACCGGTTGGTTTTGTCTATTCCAAGATATTGAATAAAATACCGCACTAATGCCAAATGGATGAATTTAGGAGTTATATACCACAAATGTAAAGTAACTCTTTAAGAGTTGCATGCATTCAATGGGCTTAACGTTAAAATCAGGCGGAATATTTTTTTACGATCACCGAAGCATTGTGCCCGCCAAAGCCAAAGGTATTGCTTAGTGCTGCACGAACGATACGTTTTTGAGCTTTCCAAAAAGTGAAATTGAGTTTCGGATCAAGCCCCTCATCATCGGTAAAATGGTTGATGGTAGGAGGAACAATGTCATTTTTTACTGCCAGCACGCAGGCAATAGCCTCAATAACACCGGCAGCACCCAACAAATGGCCTGTCATGGATTTGGTAGAGCTGATATTAAGATTATAGGCATGTTCACCAAAAACAGCCTGTATGGCTTTTACCTCTGAAATATCGCCAAGGGGAGTAGAAGTACCGTGCACATTAATATAATCAATGTCTTCAGGCTTCATACCAGCATCATCAAGGGTAGCGAACATTACATTTTTGGCGCCCAGTCCTTCGGGATGAGGGGCCGTAATGTGGTGGGCATCGGCAGTGGCGCCTGCGCCTGCAATTTCACACACAATATTGGCACCACGGGCTATTGCATGCTCCAAACTCTCCATTACCAGCATACCTGCACCCTCGCCAATCACAAAACCGTCGCGGTCTTTATCAAAAGGCCGGGATGCGGTTTGCGGATCATCGTTCCGTTCACTAAGCGCTTTCATTGCATTAAATCCACCTACTCCGGCTTCTTTGATCACACTTTCGCTTCCTCCAGCCAATATAATATCTGCCTTACCCAGGCGAATAAGGTTAAAAGCATCCATAATAGCATGGGTAGAAGAAGCGCAGGCTGATACTACGGCATAATTAGGTCCGCGGAAACCATGACGCATAGATATTTGCCCTGCCGCAATATCAAGGATCATTTTAGGAATAAAGAACGGGTTAAACCGGGGAGTACCGTCTCCTTTTGCAAACTCCGTTACTTCCTGCTGAAAAGTAATTAACCCGCCGATTCCGCTCGAAAAAATAACTCCAACCCTGTCAGGATTAACTGTTTCCTTACTGATACCCGCATTCTTTACCGCCTCATCGCTGCATACCAATGCAGTTTGGGTGAAGCGGTCCATTTTACGGGATTCTTTTCTGTCTAAGAAATCGGTGGGCTCAAAGTTTTTTAATTCGCAGGCAAACCTTGTTTTGAACTTTGAAGCATCAAATAAAGTAATAGGATTGGCACCCGAAACGCCATGAATAAGTCCATGCCAATACTCGGACACAGAATTTCCCAAAGGGGTTAAGGCACCAATGCCCGTTACAACAACTCTTTTTAAATCCATAAGCAAGTTTGCCTGCGATCAGTGGAAATGGGGAGAAAATTACTTTGCATGTTCTTCAAGATAAGCAATAGACTGCCCTACAGTAGTAATGGTCTCGGCTTGCTCATCAGGAATAGAAATATTGAATTCTTTTTCGAATTCCATGATCAGTTCTACGGTGTCTAATGAATCAGCACCCAGATCATTGGTGAAAGATGCTTCAGGGGTTACCTCAGCTTCATCAACACCGAGTTTGTCAACAATAATCTTCTTAACTCTTGTTGCAATGTCAGACATGGTTGTAAAATTTGGTTAATACTGGGTGCAAAAATATAGTTTTTGAGGTAAAAACAATATCTATTTGAGTTTGTCTGTAAAAGATAATTATTTACCCTCGCGCTTAGGGGCTATAATTTACAGAGCAGCCCTGCTACCAGCCTGCTTCTTTGACCAAAAATACACGATGGCATTTATACCGCTTTTTTGTATTTTTAAACAATACACTTGTAAATTCACAGTATGCCTTTAAAAATTATTGATCATGATTCAAAAGAATACCAGCAGATGATTGAACTGCGTGATGAGATATTGCGCAAGCCCCTGGGGCTTTATTTTGATCCTGAAGAACTCAATCGTGAAAAAGATGATGTGCTGATTGGCGCTTTTGAAGACGAAAAGCTTATTGGCTGCTGTCTGCTTACCCGCGCAGGCGCCGAAGCCTGCAGGCTTCGGCAAATGGCAGTAAGCAGCAATCTTCAAAAAAAAGGCATAGGCGCTACCTTAATGAATTTTGCAGAAAATGTAGCCAGAGACAAAGGGTACCAAACCATAATGATGCATGCCCGCAAATCGGCGGTGGGATTTTACCAGAAATTCGGATATGCTATTTCAGGTGATGAGTTTTACGAAATAACCATTGCTCACTATGTAATGGAGAAGAGATTGAGATAGCAGTGGGCTTCGGGTTACAGGTTACAGGTTACAGGTGGGCTTCGGATTTAGAGCTTAAGCTTTCGGATTTGATATTTATCCGCCCCGGCGGACAGGTTTGGTTCTTGTGATTTGTCTTTTGGTGCTTTGCGTTTAGACTCGGTCTGACCCTCCTTTCGTCTGTACCAACTGCATCAACTTCCATTTTTCCCCATTTTCAAATTTTCAAATTTCACATTCCCACATTTCCACATTTAATTTCTTCTACCTCACTTCCTGCATTTCCACCAGCCGGCGATATTTGCCGTTCATTGCCAGCAACTGGTCGTGGGTTCCTCTTTCGGCAATTTCACCTTTTTGCAGCACCAGTATTTCATCTGCATGGCGAACAGTAGACAGCCGGTGCGCAATTACGATAGACGTACGGTCGGCCATAAGATTGTTTATGGCATCCTGTACTAAGCGCTCGCTTTCAGTATCCAGCGATGAGGTAGCCTCGTCTAATATAAGAATGGGAGGATTTTTTAGTACCGCTCTTGCAATGGTAAGCCGTTGCCTTTCCCCACCGCTCAGTTTCGTTCCCCTGTCGCCGATATTGCTGTTGTACCCACCTTCTTTTTTTACAATGAAATCGTGTGCATTGGCAATTTTTGCCGCGTGAATAATTTCTTCCATTGTCGCGTTCTGCTGACCCAGTGCTATATTACTGGCAATGGTATCGTTAAAAAGAATAGGTTCCTGTGTAACAATACTCATTAAGCTGCGCACCGAGTGCAGCGAATAGTCTTTAATATTGATGCCATCTATCAGCACTTCCCCCCCGGTTACATCATGGAAACGGGGTACAAGGTCGGCCAGTGTAGATTTACCTGCGCCCGAAGAACCCACCAGGGCAACCGTTTTGCCTTTTCCTATAACAAGATTGATCTTATTGAGTATTACAGCATCGTCGTAAGCGAAACTTGCATCGCGAAATTCAATTTGGCTGTTAAAAGAGAGCAGTTGTTTCCCATTGGGATTATCATCTACCGTTACTTTTGTTTTTAATATTTCTTCTATGCGTACAATAGCCGAAGATCCTTTTTGCATGTTGCTGAAAGAGGTGGATAATGTTTTTACAGGATTAATGATATTGTAAAACATGGCGAGGTAGGCAAGAAACATGGAAGGAGATAAAGCAAGCTGGTTACCCAGTACCATTTGACCGCCAAACCATAAAATACCTACAAAAACCAATACCCCCAGAAATTCCGACATAGGAGAGGCCATGTCGCGGCGCCGGCTTATCTTGTTTTTTGCATACAACAATTCATCATTTATTTTTCCAAACCTGCCCCTTAATAAAGTTTCAATATTAAATGCTTTAATCACCCGCAATCCATTGAGTGTTTCATCTAATACCGATAACGATTCGCCCAATTTTATAGCAGCCTCATTGGATTGTTTTTTCAGCGAACGCGAAATACGTCCTAAAACAAAGCCCACAAGCGGAATACAAACCAGAATAGCAAGTGTTAATTGCGGACTGATGTAAAATAAAACAGCAAAATTTATTAAAATCGTTAACGGATCACGTATCCAGCCCTCCAACGCCCCAACAAGCGAAACCTCAACCTCTGCTACATCATTGGTAATACGGCTAATGAGATCGCCCTTTCTTTTTTCGGTAAAATAGCCAATAGGCAATCCCAGTATTTTATAATATAGTTCTGAGCGAAGGGTGTTAACAATTTTGTTTTTTACGGGATTGAGGATATTAAAAGAGAAATAGAGGAACAGGTTTTTTAATAAAATGGAACTCACTATAATAATACAAATAAATGCCAATGCTCCTTTTGGATTTAAATCTCCAACCCATAGTATTAAAAGCTTACGGATATAAGCTGTAAGCGGGCTATCAGCTTTAGGCACCATGCCGGCACTATCTCCCATAAAAATAAGGTCGAAAAAAGGGGCCAGCATGCCCAGCGAAACAACAGAAAAAACAATGGAAAATATGATGCAAATAAAGTAAAGAACAATTTCCGTACGGTATTGTTTCAGGTAATTAAAGATCCTCGAATATTTCTTCATTATGTTTGCTGATCAAATTGAACGGCAAAGTAAGTAAATTTACAGCCACTAAACTTGAATGAAATGCAGGAAGGAAAGCGTCAGAAACAGGTAGCCGGTTTATTATATGAAGAA
>CAMPJQ010000170.1 GCA_946886925.1 uncultured Terrimonas sp. | reverse complement strand
CCTGTATGGCATTACCGGGCGATGTATCATCCCCGGATTTTATTACCAAAATGGTCAATGAAACAGTAGCAAAATTTGGTAAACTCACTATTGCTATTGCCAATGCCGGCATCACTTTGTTTGGCGACTTCCTGGATTACCCTCCCGATTCATTGTATAAAGTAATGCAGTTGAACCTGGGCGGCAGCTTTTTACTGGCGCAGGCTACGGCCAAACAAATCATACGGCAAAATAGCGGCGGAAGCATATTATTTATGTCATCGGTTACCGGCCACCAGGCGCATAAAAAACTGGCAGCGTACGGCATGACCAAAGCTGCCCTTGAAATGTTGGCCAAAACTCTTGTAGTGGAACTTTCTGAGCACAATATATCGGTGAATGCTATAGCGCCGGGCGCCACGGTAACAGAGCGTACAAGCGATGATCCGGAATATGTGCCTGTATGGAGCCGTATTACACCCATGGGACGGCCGGCACAGGTGCAGGATATTGCCAATGCTGCTTTATTTCTTGTATCTCCCGCATCACGGCATATAACAGGGCAGAGCCTGGTAGTGGATGGCGGCTGGACTTCAGTAAGTCCATCACCGTATTAGTCCATTAGGTATGAGGCGTAAGCTGTGGGCGCTTACCCCTTACCACTCACTATATGCTTCCTGTTCTTCCACCATCCACCGGAATGCTTGCTCCATTTACATAGGAGGCTGCAGGAGAAGCGAGAAAAGCGGCGACATTGGCTATTTCTTCGGGTAGCCCAAACCGTTTTAGCGGGATTTGATCGGTCATTTCTTTTTCCACCATTTCCCTGCTGGCGTTTTTCTTTTTTACTGTTTCATCTATTAAGCTGTTAAGCCGGTCTGTTTTTGTAGAACCCGGTAATATATTATTTACGGTTATATTGTATTGTCCCGCTTCGTTTGACAAGGTTTTAGCCCAGGCTGCTACTGCTGCACGTATGGTATTGGATACGCCAAGATTGTGCAGGGGAATTTTTACTGATGTAGAGATGATGTTTATTATCCGGCCATACCCCTCTTGTTTCATACCGGGCAAAACGCGTTGCGTCAATAATTGATTAATGATAATGTGCTGGCGAAATGCATTTTCAAACGCATCTGCTGAAGCTTCAGCAAGAGGACCGGGAGGTGGGCCGCCTGTATTATTGATGAGAATGTGAATGTTTATTTTTGAAACCACGGACTCAATAGCGGCTTTTACCGCAGCAGGCTCAACAAAATCGGTCACGCAATAGTCATGTTCCTGCCTGTCGTTCCGGCTTAAACCATGTACAATTTCCTTTAGCAGTGCTTCATTGCGTGCAAATAAAATGCAATTTGCTCCCAGCATGGCCAACTCTTTTGCTATTGCCAGTCCTATGCCGCGCGTACTGCCACAAACAACAGCATTCCTGCCTTTAAGAGATAACTCCATTGCTTTTTATTTATCTGGCAAATGTAAGTAAGATCATTGGCTTTCCTTTTGCACCAGGCTTCAACAATATTTCTTTATGAATATTTAATCACGAAGAATAGCTTTAACTTTGCGCGGCAAAATAACGAAATGAAGGCTTTTGCTTTATCACTCACAAATCCACCAGGAATTTTATAGTTAACCTGTACCTCTTATATACCTTTTTATCATGATCATCGTTAATGGAAATATGAAAAACCTTTCTTTATCTTTTATTGCTATTTCATTGCTCCTTCTATCTGCCTGCCGGCAAAAAACACCGTTTATGCCGGAACTGGTGACTCCTAATACCGCCATGATTCAATCCATTGTTGCGGAAAACCCGGTATCGGATGCAGCAACAATAATGTCACGTGCCGAAGTGCCTGTATTGTGTTATCACCAAATCAGGGAATGGCGGGGAAATGAATCAAGAGGGGTTAAAGATGTGGTAGTGCCTCCCGCCACTTTCAAAAGCCATTTGCAATTATTAGCCGATAGCGGATACCAAACTGTGTTACCCGATGATTTGTATGCTTACCTCACCACCGGAAAACCGCTGCCGGCAAAACCCATTATGCTTACCTATGATGACAGCGACCATGATCAGTATGCCATAGCCGCGCCCGAAATGAAGAAGCACGGATTCAAAGGTGTTTTTTTTATTATGACTGTTTCTTTGGGTCGGTCTATATACATGAACAGGACGCAGATTAAGGAATTATCTGATGAAGGTCATGTAATTGCTTCACATACCTGGGATCATAAAAATGTAAAAAAGTATAAAGAAGAAGACTGGGAAACGCAAATCGTTAAACCCGCCAGGCAACTTGAAGAAATTACAGGTAAACCAGTGCAGTATTTTGCTTATCCCTTTGGCGCATGGAATAAGGAAGCCATACCCGAACTAAAAAAATACGACATCAAAGCGGCTTTCCAGTTGTCAACCAAACGCGATTCAACCGAACCATTATATACCATTCGCCGTATGATCGTTCCTGGCGACTGGAGCGCCACGGCCATGTACCGTGCAATGAAGAGAACGTTTAGATAAGAGCCGTATTTGTAAGCATATTGAACGATCTTTTTTTGTAGGTTTGTAAAAACTTTATTTGATGAATAAATTACTGTATATCGTAGTGGTAGTGTTTTTGTTTGCCTGCAAAAGCAAAGAAAAGGAAGTTGAAGTAACGGCTAATGAGCCATCTGTTGAAAAACCTGCTTCTCATTCGGAGGCCTTTAATGCATCCTTTAAAAATGTGCTCGACCGGTATTACAGTCTCCGCGATGCATTGATCGCCAGTGATACTGCCGCCGCTAACCAGGCCGCTGCATTACTATTGCAGTCGGCTGATGAACTGAAATTAGACGAGTTGAAAAAAATTGATACGAATAATATTATCATTCCAACCGCTCAAACCTATACCGGTGGCATCAACAGTGAAAGTAAAGGTTTACTTGGTGAAACCAGTATAGAGGATAAACGCAAATCTTTCCAGATGATCTCCGCTAATTTATTTGACCTGACAAGGACGGTGAGATATGCTGAAGAAAAGGTATATCTCCTGCATTGCCCTATGGCGTTTAATGATGCGGGGGCTGACTGGCTGAGCAATTCAACAGAAATTAAGAATCCTTATTTCGGGAGTAAAATGCTTACATGCGGATCGGTGAAGGATTCTGTTGTATTGAGATAAGGTTGATTTAAATATCCGGAACCGGGAAGACAGTTTTATTGTTTTTCCGGTTTCTGCTTTATGGGATTGATGCTTACAATAATGGTATAAAACTCCACAGCATGAAAAGAATAGTCTTTCTTTTTTTCATTGTAGTATTTTTTTGCTGGCGGGCAGGCGCCCAGGAAAAAATTGACCGGGAAATGATGCAGCGCATCAGGAATGAGGGCCTCAGTCATTCCAAAGTGATGGATATTGCTTTTCAGTTAACTGATGTAAGCGGCCCCCGGCTCACCATATCACCGGGCTTTACAAGGGCCGCCAATTGGGCAAAAGAACAATTAGCAGGCTGGGGACTGGAAAATGCGGTGCTGGAACCCTGGGGAGAATTTGGCAAAGGCTGGGAACTGCAAAAAATGTATATAGCTCAAACCAGGCCCTACTACCGGCCGCTCATCGCGTTTCCAAAAGCCTGGACAAGCGGAACAGGCGGATTAAAAAAAGCTGAAGTAATACTGGTTGATGCTGAAGATTCTGCGGATTTTGTGAGCAAATACTATGGAAAGCTGAAAGATAAGATCATCGTTATCGGTGGGCCGGATACTTTAATGCCAGGTTTTAAGGCAGACGCCCGCAGGTATACCAACGAAGAATTAAAGGCTATGTCTGATAGAAAGCCAGCCACACCCGCGTATCCGCGGCCTGCGGGCCCTGCACGAAGCAGCAGGAGCACAATTGCCCTGCAGAATGATATAAAAGAAGTGGCTAAAAAGGAAGGGGCACTTGCCATACTAACGTACAGTATGCGTGGCCGTGATGGAACTTTATTTGTACAGGGAGGCGGTGTATACAGGAAAGACGATCCGGAAAACTTTACAGATATTATGGTGGCAGTGGAAGATTATAAAAGTATAGTAAGGTTATTGCAGGCCAATATTCCGGTAGAGATAGAAACGGAGATACAAACACGTTTTATTACGGACGATACAAAAGGATACAATGTGCTTGCAGAAATTAAAGGAACAGACAGGAAGCTGAAAGATGAGGTGGTGATGCTGGGAGCGCATCTTGATTCGTGGCAGGGTGCAACCGGGGCAACAGATAACGCGGCCGGGTCGGCAGTAATGATGGAGGCTGTACGTATATTACAAACGTTGGGTATTCAGCCGCGGCGTACCATTCGCATAGCTTTGTGGAGCGGAGAAGAACAAGGATTGCATGGTTCAAAAAGCTATGTAAAAAATCACTTCGCTGATCCGGCTGCTATGACGCTCAAGCCCGAACATGGTAAAATATCAACCTACTTTAATCTCGATAACGGAACAGGTAAAATAAGGGGTATTTACCTGCAGGGAAATGAGGCTTGCAGACCCATCTTTTCTCAATGGTTTGAACCTTTCAGGGATCTGGATGCCGGCACAATAACGATAAGCAATACCGGCGGCACCGATCACCTGTCTTTTGATGCTGTGGGTATACCCGGCTTTCAGTTTATTCAGGATCCCATTGAATATGGTACCCGTACACATCATACCAATATGGATTCTTATGATCACTTGCTGGCTGATGACCTGAAGCAGGCGGCTACCATTATTGCTGCATTTGTATACAATGCCGCTATGCGGGATAAGCAGATGCCCAGGAAACCATTACCGGAGGCGGGACGATAAACTGATGGAGGTAACAGGGTGCAGGGTATGGGATGTAAGGTGTAACGGGAAGGTACAGTGTGACAGGCCATCACCAGTTTTTTTCTTCTCTTAATCTGGTTATATGTGCTGTGTGATGTTTACCATGCCAGGCATAGCTGCCCAGTAATTCCCAAAGCGTTATCGTTTTCTTTTGTTCGGGATGAAATACTGTTCTTTCCCAGTCATTCGTTCTTAACTGTTCTAACAGGTAATGCCATCTGGCATGAAGCGCATGCAGCAATGTAATAGAAATATTTACGGGAAGCTGCTGTACATCTGGTAATTCGGCCCACAATTTTTCATCGTAAGGTTTTATTGCCGGGTTGGTTTCTGTTATGCCCAGCCTAAAACGGCAATAAGCGTTTATATGGCTATCAGCCACATGGTGCACCAATTGCTGTACAGTCCATCCACCTTCTCTGTATGGCGTTTGCAATTGCTGCTCATCCAAATTCAGCAACGTGTTTTCAAGCAATTGCGGCAAATGCCTGATATCGGCTATCCAGTCTTCCTTCTTTTGTTCAGAAAAAGGCTCAGGCAAATACTGCCCTATTGGATAACGTGGGTCTGCTGCCATAATATGGAATTTTAACGGTACCGACTACTCTTATCACTTACTACTCACCACTTACTACTCATTAGTTCACAATATCAATCAGTTCCACATCAAATATCAGTGCAGCACCCCCGGGTATACTGCCCCCAGCTCCCTGTTCGCCATAGCCTAAAGTATAAGGAATGTAAAACTTAAATCTTGACCCAACGGGCATGAGCTGCACTCCTTCCGTCCAGCCTTTAATAACCTGGTTGAGTGCAAAAGAAATGGGTTCGCCCCTGTCGCGTGAGCTGTCGAATTTCTTGCCATTGATCAAAAAGCCTTCGTAGTGTACTTTTACCGTGCTGGTATCGGCAGGTTTGGGACCGGTTCCCAATTTCAGTACTTCATACTGAAGCCCGCTGGGTGTAACTTTTACGCCATCTCTTTTTTTGTTTTCTGCAAGAAATTTTTCACCCTCATCAATTGCACCCTGCGATTTTTTACGCATAAATGCCTGTAGTTGTTCTCGTACTGTCATATCTGCCTGTTGACTGGTTAATAATGTTTTTTTCTCTTTCAATACTTCATCGAATCCCTTATTCATTAAAGCATAATTGATGGTATCAACTCCCTGAGATTTAAAAAAAGTAGCATCAATCATGCCCAAAGCGTAACTCAAGCTATCTAATGCACTCGATAATGCGGTCACTTGCGGCTTAGCCTCCGCATATACAATATGTGAAGTGTTGGCAGCCATTTCTTTAACAGATGAACATGCCGGCAGCAAACTGGCAAATGTAATGGCAACTGCCCCGTATGTAATGTTGTTGAATATCCTTTTTTTCATTCGATTTTACTATTTTGTTTTTAGAATTATTCACTTCGTAAAGCATGTCCGGTAAGATGGATGAATACATCTTCAAGGTTTGCCTTTTTTACTTCATTTGGTCTTTCAAATCCAGATGCTACCAGGTCGTCAATCAACTGGTCGGGCGAATGCAGCGCTATAATTTTTCCCTTGTCCATAATG
>CAMPJQ010000169.1 GCA_946886925.1 uncultured Terrimonas sp. | reverse complement strand
CTTCGGAGGAGCAGCATGACGCCAACAAACACCAATCCACTAAGCGCAGTGGCTAACAAAGGCATTATTAAAGAACACCATCCTTATCTTAAAAGTAATTGAATAGATTATAAACAAGACAATGCCATTTTATGATTTATCCAAACAGGAGCGTATGCGGGTTGTTGCAAAAATATGCAACGACATTTTATCGGAAACTAAATGTGGAAAGCCTGTAAGCACGTTTTTATATTTTTCAGACGAAGACACCTACATTAGAAAATCAGCTTATTTATGTGTTGGACGACTTTATTTCAGCCATAGTGCACTGCAATCCAAAATCATTCAAATGCTTGAGATATTGCTGGCGCAGGATAATTTTAAAATACGACAAACAGTTATCAATGCAGCGGGGGAAATTGGTAAAAGAGATTTTGGTGTTGTACAACATTTTTTTGATAAAGGCTTGTTTGATGCGCATCATTCTCCAAGAAATGCAGTTATCGGTTCTGTCAAAAAAATGGGGGAAGTAAACCCGGAACCTTTGCTAAGCTGGGCTAAAAAATATCTGCACCACAAAGACAAAGAGATCCGACGGGAAATCTGCCATGGAATTGAGCTTCGGGGAAGAAAGTTTCCGCAGGACATATTACCGCTTTTGCGGGAGCTGCAATACGATACAACCGAAAGGGTCCGCAGCACTTTGATTCACGTTATCGGGCAAATTGCTTATAAAAAGGGTTGTTTAAAAATAGTAGTAGAACATCTTAATGATTGGGACAACAAGACGCTCGTTGCAGACGCCCTGGAAGAAATAATTGACGTACATTATCGCTACCGCAATTTTTCCGCGATGACACAAAGCGAAGCAAGGCAATTCATTTCCGCTAACTACCGACCCAATAATTGAAGGAGGTTCCTGGGCTTTATTCCAGGTGAACTACCCGTTTCACATTTATTTGTTCTAAAAAATATTCATCGTGCGAAATAACGATGAGTGTTCCTTTGTAATCGTTGATTGCTCCCGTTAATATTTCAGTATTCTGAATGTCTAAGTTGTTGGTGGGTTCATCTAATAGGATCATGTCCGGAGACTGATTGCTTATAGTAAGGCAACAAAGCATCAGCCGCATTTTCTCTCCCCCGCTTAAAACGCTGCAGGGCTTATCCCAATCTTCTTTTGTAAACAAAAACCTGGTGAGCCTGATTTTTATTTCGTGTTCCTGCAATGCGGATGTATTGTATTGCTGTGCCTGTTCATAAACACTAAGCTGATTGTTAATCAGCGAATAATCCTGATCAATATATACCGGTTGTATATCCGCTCTGTACAGCTTTCCGGTTTGTGGGCCTAATTTTCCTGATATAATTTTGATTAACGTTGTTTTACCCGATCCATTCAATCCCTTCAATGCAATTCGTTCGCCGCTTGTAACCTGAAAATTCAAATGCTGTTGCCAGAGCAATTGATTGCCATCACTGAAATTGATACCGGTAGCTGTAAATAATATTTTGCCTTTATGCAAAGCAGCATCGTCAAAGCCCAGTTTCATTTTGTCTGTATCCGGCAGCGATGATCGTAGTGCCTGTAATTCCTGTGCAATCCCTCCTGTTTTTTCAGCATGAACATTTTTCAGGCGTGCCGTACTTTTTTCTGCATTGTTCTTAAACGTATTCATGGATATGGTTGGCAGCCCTGCTTTTTCCTGTTTCTTCTTTCCGCGGGCATCTAACCGCTGTTGCTTTTCAACCGTTTCTCTTTCTTTTTCCTTAGCTTTTCGCAACGCTTTTTCTTTGCTTTTCACATCCTGGTTCAGCGCATCATTTTCTATTCGCTTTTGCACTGCATAAAATTCATAATTGCCACCATACACCGTTATCCCTCGCTTGTCTAATTCATAAACAGTGTCCAAAAGATTCAATAATTTCCTGTCGTGGCTTACAATGACCACTGTAGCTGAAGTAGATCGAATGAAATTATACAGCAATTGCCTGCCTGCCGTATCCAAATGGTTGCTGGGCTCGTCCAGCAAAATAAATGCAGGCTGATGAATGGTAATTCCGGCAAGAAAAACTTTTGTTTTTTCGCCACCGCTTAAGGTTTCCATTTTTTGCATCAGATCCAAAGCATCCAACTTCCAGTAATGCAGGGCTTCCTGGCAACGTTCTTCGATTGTCCAGTCTTCATCAAGCAAAGCCAGGTTAGCTTCCGTAAAGTTGCCGTCAAGAATTGCCCGTAAAGCGTTAAGCTTATCTTCTATCCCCAGTGCCTGTGCAATCGTCAAATGATTGTATTGTCCAAAAATTTGAGGAACATAATAAGGTATAGCACCTGCTTTCAATAAGCCGCCTGATGGTTGCAATTCACCAGCGATAAGCTTCAGTAACGTAGATTTTCCTGTACCATTATTGCCCACCAGGGCCACTTTGCTGCGATCGCTGATCGTAAGATTAATATTGTCAAACAACAGGTCTTTGCCGGGATGTATATAGGTGAGGTTTTGCAGAATAAGCATCATTACTTTCTTTAAGCGTGAATACCCGTAGCGAAACCCTGAAAGGGTTTACCACTTGTTTGTATACGAAAGAAAGTACATTCTACATTTAATCTGCCTGTTTTGCTGAAGGCTGCAAATTTAGCTTTTTTTACAAACAAATAACAGGGACAAAATAAAACGGGTACATTTCAAATTTCACTTTTGCACCACTTTCCGGTCGGTGAGACACCGACCGGTAGCGGGCTCTACAGGCGGGTGTCACCACCCGCCTGCAAAAAAGTCCGAAGCTAAAGACTCGAAATCTGAAGATGCGGTCGGCACCCGCCGAAGGAAGGTCAGATCGCATCTGAGCGCAAAGCACCAGGAACCGAATAACAAAAAACAAACCTGTCCGCCGTGGCGGATAAATCTTAAATCCGAAGAAAGAAGTTCGAAATCCGAAGGAATACAAGGATAAACAAAAAACGAAAAACCATAAACTTTAAAAATCCGAAATCCGGAGATGCAGTCGGATATCAGCAATGAGCAAAGACAATGGTAGCTGACGCCTGAACGCCATTTAATACCCCCTGTCTATCTCAATATCATATTTATCTAAAAGTCCCGGAATACCTGACAGTGAGAACCTGGCTTTTTTAATACGGTTTACTTCGGGGTTAATGGAATAGTGGTAGGAAGTTCGAAGGTCGGCTTTTTCCAGTATGCTGTTTTCAAATTTTGCATCCGTGAAGTCGCATTTATCAAAAACAGACTGGGTTAAATCGCATTCCGTAAAATCCACTTCTTTGAGCTGCGTGTTTTTAAAAATCGTTTTTTTGATCCTGGTTTTATAAAAAGAAGAATGATTGAGAGTACAATTATCAAAACTGTATGATAAGCCAAACTGGCTGCAGTTTTCAAAATGAAGCCCCAGCATTTTGCAGCCGGTAAATTGTATATCCCGAAATGCGGTGCCTCTAAGTTTGGCCGAACTTAAATTGCAATTTTTAAATTCGCATTCCAGGAACCGTATATCTTCAATATCTGCATTGGAAAAATTGCACTCAATAAAACTACAGTTTTCATATTCGCCTTTAGCCAATGGATTTTGTGTAAAGTTCTTTTGGTCAAATGTTTTATCCTGTATGAGGTTTTCGTCCATGCCGTTGATTGATGTGTTGTGAATGAAATGCAAAGAACCCAATAGCGGTACAAAGTTCAAGCCTGATCCTAATCACAAAAGAATGCAGATGGTTCAGGTCTCATGATGACAATACAGGAGCGTTGAACTGGCATCTCCTTACAATGGCGGACTCGAAGTTCAAATCCGAATCCGGAAATTCTGGATCCCGGGGACATTGTGCAACGATAAACTACAAATCATAACCTGTAAATTGATCTACCGTTCCATCATTTCCCTTGCGTTTTCAAGCGCCGATGCGGTAGGTTTCTCGCCGCTTAGCATTTGTGCAATGGTATCTACTCTTTCTTTTGCCGATAAAAGTTTAATGCATGTATTTATTCTTTCGTCTTTTTCCTTTTTGTAAACAAAAAAGTGCGCATCTGCTTTGGCGGCTATCTGGGGCTGGTGCGTAATAGCGATCACCTGGTGCGACCGGCCGAGATCTTTCATGATAATACCCACCTGCCTTGCTGCTTCCCCACTAATGCCGGTATCTATTTCATCAAAAATGAGGGTGGGTAACTGAACGGATGCAGCTACCAATGATTTAATGCAAAGCATTAACCGGCTTAATTCACCACCACTGGCTATTTTTTTTAAAGGTTCAAACCGGTCGCTTTTATTGGCGTCAAATAAAAATTCAATGGCATCGCCACCTGTAATGTTCAATGCAGCGGGGTTAATGGCTATTTTTATCCGCGCATTGGGCATGCCTACCTGTGTAAGTAATTTATCGGCCTTTTTCTCAAAAGGAGCTATCTGTTTTTGGCGGTTAACCGTTAAGATTTGCGCCAATTGCTGTGACTGCTGTAATTGCACTGCAGCTTTTTTTTCTAATTCAGCGATCTCTGTATCAAGATTCAATGCCTTATCTAATTGTTGTTGCAGGTTGTTTTGTATAACCAGTAATTCGTTAGTGGTTTGTACATCATGTTTCTTCAATAGTTTATATCCCAATGCCAGCCTGTCGCTTACCACCTGTATTCTTTCTTCATCAAAGCGTATTCCGTTATTTATATGTTCTATCTCATCTGCTATATCCCGCAATTCAATTTGTGCCGATTGAACTCGTTGCACCAAACCGGGAATAGCTTCATGAAAATCGTGAAGGGATTGCAACTGATTGCTTAATCCTTTCAACTGTTGCACCAATGGTTGCTCTCCTTCGTTTAGCTGATAACCAATTTTGTCAAGTACTGATTTTATATTTTCTGCATTACCCAGTAGTTTCAGTTCTGCATCTAATGTTTCCAGTTCGTTTTCTTTCCACTGCGCATCGTCTAATTCAGTGTACAAAAAGGTATAATAATCAAGTTCTTTATTGGCGGATGCCTGCTGTTCTTTTGCGGTGACGAGTGCTTTTTGTGTGACGCTATATTGAGTATAAGCCTCCTGGTATTGCTTTAAAACAGGCTTATGAGCCGCCAGTGCGTCAATCACATCCCGTTGAAAATCGCTGTCTCCCAGTTCCAGTGTATCAAACTGCTGGTGCAGATCAACCAGCAGGGATGTAAATTGTTTGAGCTGGGATAGGGTTACAGGTGTGTCGTTAATGAAGGCCCTCGATTTACCTGTTGAAGCAACCTCTCTCCTTATTACTATTTCGTCATCCGCATCAAGGTCACCCTGCTGTAAAATTTTTTGAATATCACTTCGTTCACGAATGGAAAAACTTCCTTCAACAATGCATTTTTGAGCGGCATTGAACAATACTGAACTGTCGGCTCTTTCACCCAGTATCAGTCCCAGGGCGCCTGCCAAAATGCTCTTACCTGCACCTGTTTCGCCTGTGATAATATTGAGCTTGCCTGAAAATTCAATTTCAACCGATTCAATAATGGCGTAGTTCCGTATAAATAGTTTTTGAAGCATAACTGCCTGTTACCGCTGCAAGTTAACAGATAGCCGATTTCAGTCCAAGAAAACTATATCCGTAAATCCTTAACCGGGCGCAATATGCCCATTACAACGGATCAGAACCCGGGATCCAATGTAGTTTAGTTAAGCGGTTGGCAGCAATACCAACCGCAACGGACCGCCATCACGGATGCCCCCACCCGCCATTTAAGAACCGCTAACTAAACTACATTGGGCCCAAAGTTTGAAATGCATATAAAATTATCTGAACCAGTCATGCTGTACCGGGAAACGAACCCAATCTCACTCCTTTAATATTCGGCTTTTTCCAGGTAAATTCTTTTAGTATCACTAAATTCAATCTCTTTTGCAGGAATCACTTTTCCCTTATAAGTGAGGTATAATGCCAAAGCTGTGAATATTACGCCTCCCACTATATTGCCGAGGGTTACGGGCAATTGATTATAGATCCACCAGTCGCCAAAGCTTACTTTAGCGCCGAGCATCATACCTGCAGGAATTACAAACATATTTACTACGGCATGTTCAAACCCCTGGGCGAAAAAAATGAATATAGGCAGCCATGTGGCTATAATTTTTCCTGAAGAAGATGATGAAGTAAGAAACATCACTACACCCAATGTTACCATCCAGTTGCATAATATGCCTTTGGTAAACACAGTTATCATGCCTGCCGTACCATATTGTGCATAGCCTGTTGTTTTTGCTTCCGCTATTTTTATGATAGCCGGGATCAGGGCATTGCTATCGGAGCTTCCCATATTGGTAAGTGAGATCCAGAAAAGTACTGCATATAATAATGCGCCCAGAAGGTTGCCTCCAAAAACGAGCAGCAGGTTTTTGATCATTGCGAACATACTTATTTTTCTGTCGAAATAAGCCGCAGGAAGTATAGCGAAACTGCCGGTTACCAGCTCAAGTCCGAGTAATACTACAATGATAAAACA
>CAMPJQ010000168.1 GCA_946886925.1 uncultured Terrimonas sp. | reverse complement strand
ATGGGTGTTTAACCATACCAAAGTAATTTATATTGTTACCGGGCTGGTTATTGTATTTTCTATTTCGGGTATGCTCCGGCTCGTATCGGTTGGGCACATGGTTGACGATATACCAAAAACCGATAAAATTTATACAGACCTGAAATTTTTTGAAAAGCATTTTGAAGGTATTATGCCCTTAGAGATCATTGTAGACACGAAAAAAAAATATGGATTTGTTGGGATGAAAGCCCTGAATATTTTTCAGAAAATTGATTCTCTTTCCCAATATATTGCTGCCAAACCCGAAATGGCCCGTCCGCTATCGCTTGTGGAAGCATTGAAATTTGCCAAACAGGGGTTTTACAATGGCGACAGCCTGAACTACGCATTGCCCAACGCTTTTGATGGCGCGTTTGTAAACGACTATTTAAGGGTAAAAAAGGATACTGGTAATACCAATAGTAATGTTTTCCAGCAACTGATGAACGCTTTTATGGATAGTACGCGTCAAAAAACCCGTATTAGTGTTAATATGGCTGATGTAGGCAGCAAAAAACTACCGCCCATATTGGCCGACATCAAAAAAAGATCCAATGAGCTTTTTGATTCAACCAAATTTGATGTGCGCTTTACCGGTACCAGCGTTACGTTTTTAGAAGGCAGCCGCTTTATCATAAGTGGATTGCAGGAAAGTATTATGTGGGCCTTTTTGCTGATTGCGCTATGTATGTTTTACCTTTTTAAATCGGTTCGCATATTGATCTGTTCCTTGATACCTAATATTATTCCGTTAATGCTAACCGCCGGCATTATGGGCTGGGCGGGCGTTCCACTTAAACCATCCACTGTATTGATTTTTGGGATTGCTCTGGGCATTGCTATTGACGTAACCATCCGCTTCCTGGTTAATTACCGGCAGGAGTTACCGGTTAACAATAATATGGTAAAGCCTACTATCCTGCAAACGATTCATCACACAGGTATTAGCATTATTTATACTTCTTTAGTATTGATTGCTGGTTTCAGCATTTTTATTTTCAGTGGTTTCGGAGGTACTCAGGCTCTTGGCTGGCTTACTTCACTTACGCTGCTTTCTGCTACAGTAACCAACCTGGTATTGCTGCCGGTATTACTGGCAATTTTGCATCGGCCGAAACAGATTAAAAGGTAACTGATATTACGATCACGACGATGATCTGTATTTTTGTGAAGAATAGGCTTGTGTGAACCGAACCTCTCCCCGTTCGGCGAGTGGGGCTTTTGATTCTTTGCGAAAGTGAAAGCCATGCCACTAAAGATCTTTATTCTCTCCTGCCTTCATCACATTATAAAAATAATTTATCCGAAATGCGTATTTGTGCGTTTTTATTTTCCTGAATTTCTACTAAGGTTTATTAGTTACTTTACTATGTATTAAAAATAATAGCAATTCCTAAAACAAAAAATTTTCCCTTCAATTTTTCCAAAAAAAAGCAGCAAACACTCATATATTATTGTCTGAAAGTGGATACAGGGCTAAATTTTAGAGATTTAACAAAAAATTGATATTTCTTAAATCTCTGTATCTTTGCCCCTTCATTTTAAAAATTAAAACATGAGAAAACAGTTATTGCTAAACGCAATTCTATTGCTATGTAGTGTAGCAATGTTTGCACAAACCCGAACTGTTACCGGTTCGGTTAAAGACGGAAACGGGCAGGTAATCCCTTACGCCAGTATTCTGATCAAAGGAACCAATACCGGCACAACTGCTGATGCCGAAGGAAAATTCAAAATTGACGTTCAGGAAGGACAATCACTAATTGTTAGCGCCGCCGGTTTGGGTGAACAGGAACTCAAAATTGGCAGTGCCATGACTTATGATGTGATATTACAGTCTCAGGGAAACCTGGAAGAAGTAGTTGTAACTGCATTGGGTGTTCGCAGGGCTAAAAATACCCTTCCCTATGCAGCTCAGCAGGTGAAAGGTGAAGAGGTTAGCGCGCTCAGAACGGGTAATGCTGCTTCGGCACTCTCCGGAAAAGTGTCAGGTTTGGAAATTAGGCAGGGTAATGGCATTGGTGGATCAACAAACATTATTGTTCGTGGTACCAAGTCGCTTACACAAAGTAACCAGGCAATGTTTGTTGTAGACGGTGTGCCAATTGATAACTCCAACACCAATACGTCCGATCAGAGAACCGGTCGTGGCGGATTCGATTACGGTAATGCTGCTGCCGATATAAACCCCGATGACATTGAAACCATTAACGTGCTTAAAGGTGCTGCCGCTACTGCCTTGTATGGTTCAAGAGCTGCCAATGGTGTAATTATGATCACTACCAAAAAGGCAAAAAAAGGTTTGGGTGTAACGGTTAATGCAGGCCTTAATGTAGGAGCTATTGATAAAAGCACCTATGCCAAATACCAGAATCAGTACGGAGCCGGATATTCAGCTGATTATTCTGACCCTGCCACTTCTCCCAATTCGCTTTTTTGGTATTATTTTGACGTGGATGGTGACGGTACCAAAGATTTGGTTGTACCAACTACAGAAGATGCCTCATACGGTGCTAAATTTGACCCCAGCTTAATGGTTTATCATTGGGACGCATTTGATCCTACCTCCCCCAATTTCAAAAAAACCCGTCCCTGGGTTGCTGCACAGCATCACCCTGATGATTTTTATGAAACAGCCGTATCAACCAATTACAATGTTGCCGTTAGTGGCGGCAGCGACAAAGGAACTTTTAAATTAAGCTACACACGAAACGATGAAAAGGGAACCTTGCCCAACTCCCGTGTATTAAAGAACATTATTAACCTGGGTTCTACCTACGATATTACATCCCGGCTAACTGCCGCTGCAAGCATCAATTTTTCAAAAATACAGGGCAAAGGCAGATATGGTACCGGTTATGATAACTGGAATGTAAACCAGAGCTTCCGGCAATGGAATGAAGCAAACATGGATGTGTATGAACAAAAGGACGCGTTTTTCAGATCGGGCAGAAATGTAACATGGAACTGGTCAGATCCTTCAAGTCCCGACGGTTTAATCCCAATTTATACTGATAATCCCTACTGGACAAGGTACAAGAACTATGAAACAGACCAGCGGGATCGTTATTTTGGTTACTTGTCATTGAATTATAAGGTTACCGACTGGCTGGGTATTTTGGGTCGCGTTTCTTTGGATTCTTATTCTGAAAATCAGGAAGAAAGAATAGCAGTTGGTAGCAACGCTGTTTCTTTTTATGGATTATACAACAGAACATTCAGGGAGTACAATTACGACTTAATGGCCAACTTTGATAAGGACCTTTCTGAAAGCTTTAATTTAAAAGCTCTGGCCGGTTTAAATATAAGACGTAGCCAGATGAATTCGGTATTCTCCAGTACCAATGGCGGGTTGGTGGTTCCCGAATTGTATGCAGTATCTAACTCGGTTAATCCACCAAGTGCCCCTACTGAAGGTGAGGATAAAAAAGCCGTAGATGGTTATTTTGCAGGAGTAACCCTGGGTTACAATGAGTTTTTATTCCTGGATGGTACTTTCCGCAGAGACAGGTCGTCTACTTTGCCCACTGATAAAAATGCTTATAATTATTATTCTGTTTCAGGTAGCTGGTTGTTTTCTAATCATTTAAAATATGTGGATTGGTTGTCGTACGGTAAATTAAGAGCCAATTATGCCACAGTTGGTAATGATGCTCCTTTCGGTAGTTTAAAGGATATTTATTCTAAACCCGACCCCTATGGCAATGCAATATTGTTTACGCTTCCATCAATAAAAAACAACAATGAATTGGTGCCTGAACAAACCGAAAGCAAGGAAATAGGTTTGGAAATGGCTTTCTTCCAAAGCAGGTTAGGGTTTGACGTTACTTATTACAATACAAACACCAAAAACCAGATTATGGCTGTGGATGTTTCAACAGCCACAGGTTATAGCAGCAAATATGTAAATGCAGGTGAAGTGGAAAATAAAGGTGTTGAAGTTTCTTTATATGCAACGCCAGTTCGTACCAAAGATTTTTCCTGGACGATCAACTTTAACTGGACACAAAACCGCAATAAGGTGGTGGCGCTGTATGATACAGCCAAAAATCTTCCGTTGGGTTCCTTCCAGGGAGGCATTACACTTAATGCCACATTAAATGAGCCGTATGGAGCTTTACAAGGTAAGACCTGGGATCTTGTAGACGGGCAAAAACTTGTTAAATCCAATGGAAGGTATTCATTGTCCTCTGCAAGTACACACGTTATCGGCAATATAAACCCCGATTGGGTTGGCGGTGTTTACAACACATTTAAATATAAAAACTTTTCACTGGGCTTCCTGATTGATATGAGGAAAGGTGGCGATGTATTTTCTTTGGACCTGTATTATGGACTTGCTACCGGCATTTATCCTGAAACTGTAGCGCTTAATGATTTGGGCAATCCTTCAAGAAATAAGATCGCCGATGGGGGTGGTGTAATAATGCCCGGCGTTACAGCAGATGGAAAGCCCAATGAAAAGAGAGTGGAAAATACTTTCGGAACCTATGGTTATGCATACAACCCCACCGCAGCGTTTGTATACGATGCCAGTTTTGTAAAATTGAGGGAATTGAGTTTATCGTACAGTTTACCAGGTTCTTTGCTCGGCAATTCACCGTTTAAAGGAGTTGAATTTTCTGTAATAGGGAGGAACCTGTGGATCATTCATAAAAACCTGCCTTATGCTGATCCGGAAGAAAATCTTTCTTCAGGGAACATCCAGGGCTACCAGAGCGGAGCGTATCCAACTACGCGGTATGTAGGTTTTAACGCAAAATTTAATTTCTAAGATTTGTTCTGTACGGCAGCGAGCCGGCTTAACGGAACATATAAATAAATGTATTTAATATGAAAAAATTAATCATCGTGTCTTTGTCGGTGCTAACGATGGCATCCTGCACAAAAGACATTGAATCTTATAACGAGAGAACAAAAAGTTACAGCAATGTGCCTGCTGAAACTTTGTTTTCAAATGGTGTTAGAAATTTGACAGATGCGTTAGCCAGCGCTAGTGTAAACGTTAACGTATTCAGGTATACGCTTCAGCAATGGGCAGCAACAACTTACCAGGATGAGCCCAATTACGATTTCATCACCCGTAATATACCGCAAACCTGGTGGAGGACCCTATACCGTGATGTACTGACCGATTTAAAAGAATCTGCGCGGCTGTTACAGGAAGATGAGACAGTGGTTGAAGCAGAAAAAAAGAATAAACTGGCTATTATTGACATGATGCAGGTATATACTTTTACCGTATTGGTAAATACCTATGGCAATATTCCTTATGCCGATGCATTGGATTACAATGTCCTTTTTCCTAAATATGATGACGCAAAAACAGTATATGATGATTTGATTACCAGGTTAACAGCCGATGTGGCTGCGCTTGATCCTGCAGTTACCGGTATATCTGACGATCAGGATTTACTGTATGGGGGAGATGTGGCTGCCTGGAAAACATTTGGTAACAGCCTTTTGATAAGGATGGCAATGACCATTGCAGATGTTGATGATGCCAAAGCCAAATCTATTGTTGAGTCTGTAAATGCGAGTGCTTTTATGTCACCAGATGATAATGCAGAATTTGAATATCTGGCAGCAACACCCAACACCAATCCAATTTGGGTAGACCTGGTACAAAGCCTCAGGCAGGACGTTGTTGCTGGAAAACCTTTTATTGATAAAATAAAGGAAATGGGTGATCCCCGGCTTCCTCTGTACTTCCGTCCGAACAGCGATGGCGAATATGTGGGTGGAGTTGTAGGCGCCAATAATACTTTTGCTACAGTAGCCAAGCCCAGCGAGGCAATGGTTGCCCCCGACTTTCCTGCTTTGCTTCTCGATTATGTAGAAATAGAATTTTTTCGTGCAGAAGCTGTGGAAAGAGGATATGCCATTGATGGTACAGCAGCTGAACATTATGAAAATGCGATCAGAGCGTCAATTTTATACTGGGGTGGAACTGAAACTGAAGCAGACGCGTACCTGGCAAAACCTGCTGTAGCCTATGCTACTGCAACCGGAACCTGGAAAGAAAAGATTGGATTGCAAAAATGGATAGGATTGTATAACAGACCATTTGCAGAATGGACTGAAATCAGAAGACTTGATTATCCGGTTTTACCCGAGCCTGCGGCTGCCAAATCCGGGTTTCCCGTGCGGCTTGAATATCCCCAGAATGAGCAACAATTGAATGGTCCAAACTATACCTCTGCTTCGTCGTCTATCGGTGGAGACGATGTAGAAACCAAACTATGGTGGGATAAGTTTTAAGACCTCACTCAATGAATTTAAAACAAAAAGGCTGCCGTTTAAGGCGGCCTTTTTGTTTGTTACAGGATTATTCTTTGGTAAAAAAGCTCCACATTTCGTTTATAGTTTAAATGTATTGTAGATTTGCATCACAAAAGAAATGTAAGCAACCGGTTTAAGCATTCGGTTACCATGAACTTTACGTCTTCTGCATATAATCACAT
>CAMPJQ010000167.1 GCA_946886925.1 uncultured Terrimonas sp. | reverse complement strand
CAGTCCTTGATCACATCAGTATTTATTTTCTGATTGCGGGAACCTATACGCCCTTTTTGCTCATTTATATGAACAATGCCTTTGGTATTACACTGCTCTCTGTATTGTGGGGACTAACGGCATTGGGTACGGTGTATAAAATATTTTATACCGGCCGGTGGAATAAATTATCCACTTTTATTTACCTGGCAATGGGATGGATACTGGTAGCCGGCGGACGCACATTTTTTGTAGCCCTGCCCCAACCGGTGCTGATCATGCTGCTCATTGGCGGCGGACTTTACAGCCTGGGAGTTGTTTTTTACCTGTGGGACAAATATACTTACAACCACGCCGTGTGGCATTTCTTTGTGCTGGCAGCGGCCATCTGTCATTATGTAGCCATTTTGCTGGCGGTGTAATAAGCATCGCAACACCTCAACATTACCTGCAGGACTATATTTCTTCCATTTTCTAATTAGTAAAACCGGAAGGGTTAATTTTGCATCCTCAAAGAATTAAATCAACATGAAGCGTAATGAAGCAACAGGCATGGCCGTGAGCATGGAGCATGCAGCGCAGCAAACTGTTTTTCCCATACTTTTCGCCATTAGTTTTTCGCATCTTTTAAATGATACCATACAATCCATAATTCCTGCCATATACCCGCAGCTCAAAGAGTCGTTCTCTTTAAATTTTGTACAAATAGGATTGATAACGCTCACCTTCCAGTTAACCGCATCATTGCTGCAACCGCTTGTGGGCCTGTATACCGATAAAAGGCCACAACCGTTTTCTTTGGCCGTTGGTATGGCTTTCACCCTCACAGGACTGGTATTGCTTTCAAGTGTGGAAAGTTTTCACGGAGTTTTATTGTCTGTTGGGTTGATTGGCATTGGCTCCTCTGTTTTTCATCCCGAAGCATCCAAAGTAGCCTATATGGCGGCAGGCCTTCGGCGCGGACTGGCACAATCCATTTTCCAGGTGGGCGGCAACGCGGGCTCTGCCATCGGTCCTCTACTTGCGGCATTCATTATTCTTCCACACGGCAGGCACAGTATTTCATGGTTTTCCATTATCGCCCTGCTGGCCATTTTTGTGTTGTGGAGGGTAGGACTGTGGTACAGTGCAAGCTACCTGCATATCGCCAAAAAAACCAGGAGCGCCGCTGTCCCGCACCACCTCTCAAAAAACAAAGTAACCAGTTCCATTGTCATTCTGCTGTTGCTGATCTTTTCCAAGTATTTTTATATGGCCGGCATCAGCTCTTATTTTACTTTTTATGTAATAGATAAATTTGGTGTTAGCATACAGCAGTCGCAGATTTACCTGTTTGTGTTCCTGGCTGCGGTTGCCGCGGGCACACTGGCTGGAGGGCCCATTGGCGACAGGATCGGCCGCAAATATGTAATTTGGGGCTCCATACTGGGCGTAGCTCCTTTTTCATTGATATTGCCTTATGCCAGCCTGTTCTGGACAGGCATTCTGATCTTCATTATTGGTGTTATACTCGCTTCCGCGTTCTCTGCCATACTCGTGTATGCGCAGGAGTTACTACCGGGTAAAGTGGGCATGGTATCGGGTTTGTTCTTTGGTTTTGCATTTGGTATGGGAGGCATAGGATCGGCACTGCTGGGCAAACTGGCCGATATCACCAGCATTGAATACGTATACAAAGTATGTTCCTTTTTACCGCTGATCGGGCTGCTTACAGGGTTTCTTCCCAATCTGAAGCAGCGGAGGGTGTAAGTGATTGCTTTGCACTTTTTAAAAGCAGGGATATTTATCATAGACGCAAAGAATTTCAAAAATGGAAGCACAATTTCAACAGGGATTTTCTATACCTCGGTTGTTTTTAAATGTTCCTTTGGAGGCTATGCTGAATACAGCATTGTATATAGATTTTGCCAGAAAGGCTGTATCCGACATTGAGCCCGGAGTTATTCAAAGAATAGCCACAGACCTTGGAGTATCCTTTGTACCCCAAAAGGAAAAAGAAGGTGAAGTGTGTTTTATCAACAGTGAAGAAGTGCGTCCGGAATTCAAACTCAGTTTCGCACCGGTTGATTTATCGGATTATATTTTAGCTGTAATATACAATGCTTATAATGCACGGCATAAGTCATTACCAGAAACGGGTTCTGTGATAATCCCTTATCCCAAAGACGCCCCCGGCTTTTGTGATTTGGTGATGCTGTGATAATAATTAAGAAATGACAGGGATTTAAAAAATTTCAATAATAAAAACACATTAATTTTTTATGAACAAATTTGAACTGGAAGAAATACAATTAACAGGACTGGCTTTAAAAACAAAAACATTTAATGCAAACGGGCAATCTGCCATTGATTGCGGAAAGCTGTGGCAGGAATTTACAAGTGGAAGTTGTGCCGATAAAATTCCCGGTAAATTAAGTGATGAAATATTTGCCGTGTATCATGGATACGAAGGCGACCATACTGAGCCATATTCTTTTTTTATCGGTTGTAAAATAAATGCCGGTTCGCCGGCACCTCCCGGGATGGACAGTTTAATCATTCCCGTGGCACAGTACCAAAAGATCATTGCCAAAGGAAAGATGCCGGATTGTGTGGCAAACGCCTGGAGAGCAATATGGCAATCTGATATTTCCAGGGCATACCGGTTTGATTTTGAGCGGTACGATGAAAGAAGCAAAGACTGGAACAATACCGAAGTTGATATTTTTATTGGAGTAAAATAACTGCGATGCGATTATCCAATTAAATGCTGTTTCGTAGTGCTTACTATGTTCAGAGCAACAAACAGTTGTATGAGGATCGAGTTTTTATGGTAAGCCCGGCAAAGAACGCACTCTCTATCACACTGATGAAGGAAGGGTATCAGTTAAAAAAATATCTTAGCAAAAGAGAATATTTGACTATTTTTCAACTGACCACCTGAAAAACAAATATATACAAACAATAATTGCTCCATATTATGAAAGAAACAAAACGTTTAGTATCCCGCAGGCAATTTGTTGCCACCGCAGCAACCGCCACAATTGCAGGTCCCCTGATCTTTGGCCAGGCAGCGCAGGCAGCTTCCCGAAATGGAAAACTCAACCATGCCAGCATCGGTGTTGGCGGAATGGGTTTCCACGATTTGCAGCAATTCAAAAGCCATCCCAATGTGCAAATTGTTGCATTGTGCGATGTAGATGCCAACAACCTTAAAAAAGCCTCGGACCTTATACCCGGTGCACGGTTGTACAGCGACTGGCGGGAACTGTTTAAAAAAGAAGGCAAAAAAATTGATTCGGTAAACGTAACCGTACCGGATCACAATCATTTTGCCATAGCCATGCAGGCCTTAAGAAACGGCAAGCATGTATATTGCCAGAAGCCCATGTGTCACGATGTTGCCGAGGTAAGAATGCTTACACAAACAGCCGTTAAGGCCGGCGTTATTACACAATTGGGGACGCAGATCGCTTCGGGTAAGGGCGACCGTACGGCAGTGCAATGGATCAAAGAAGGCGCTATAGGAAAAATTAAACATGCTTACCTGTGCTCGAACCGGCCGGGAGCAATTGACACTTACCGGCTGGTGGGTCCACGGCCGGAGCAGGGGCAGGAACCACCTGCACACCTCAACTGGGACCTCTGGACCGGTACAGCTCCCCTGCGTCCATATGCACCTGAAATTTATCACCCTACCAAGTGGAGGGCATGGCAGGATTTTGGAACAGGGTGGTCGGGCGATATTGGCTGCCACATATTTGATGCCGTTTGGAAAGGGCTCGGTTTAAAGCCACCCATATCTGTTGTTGCGGAAGTACAGCAATCATGGAAAGATTCACCGGAACGGAGAGCGGATACCTGGCCACAGGGTGATCATATTACCTGGATGTTCCCTGGAAATGATTATACGGAGGATAAAATATTACCACTGGAATGGTTTGATGGCGCATTTTATCCGCCACAGGAAATACGATCCTTATATAACGGCAAAGAATACCCTGCAGAGAGCGCCATGCTCATTGGCACCGAAGGCGCCCTGCTGATACCGCATGGAGGAATGCCTGTGCTATTGCCGGAGGATAAATTCAAAGCACATACACTTCCCGAACTGGAAGAACGCAATCATTATCATCATTTTGCTGACGCCTGCCTGGGAGGACCAAAAACGGAATCGCATTTTGCACAATCCGGGCCAATGACCGAGGCTATTATTCTTGGAACTGTAGCCATTAGAGTGCCCGGCCAGTTGCTGGAATGGGATACGGCGAACATGAAGTTCCCCAATCATCCTGAAGCGGAAAAATATTTGCGCCGCACTTACCGTAAAGGCTGGGAGGTAAAGGGGATATAGGAGAGGAGAAAGGTGAAACGGGAGAAGTCAGAGGGTGAAAGGTTTATCATTCACGCTATGAAAGATGGCAAGATTTCGGATGCCATATTAACTCTTTGTGAAACAGGCTTATATTGTCGTTTATAATCCGGAGTTTTGAATTTTTAAAATGTATTAATATTAAAAAACATACAGTTCATGTTTAAACGCTGCATTTGTGCGCTTTCGCTTTTATTGGTAAGTTCAGTTGCTTTTAGCCAGCAAAATAACAGCAAAAAGAAAGCTAAGAATATTATTTTAATGATAGGAGATGGGATGGGAACGGCTCAAATTTTTGCCGGGTTAACCGCCAATAAAGGAACGCTTAATCTTGAAAGGTTCCCCGTTAGCGGTTTTCACAAAAGCCAGTCAGCAGACGGTTACGTTACAGACTCGGGCGCCGGTGCTACCGCTTTTTCTATAGGTAAAAAAACATACAATGGTGCCATTGGTGTGGATGCAACAAAACTGGCTCAGCCTACTATACTTGAAATAGCCGAAAAAAATAAACTGGCAACGGGAATGGTAGTGAGTTGTGCGGTTACCCATGCCACGCCGGCTTCTTTTATAGCGCATCAGCCTTCGCGCGGCATGCAGGAAGAAATAGCAGCGGATTTTTTACAAACAGATATTGATGTATTTATTGGTGGCGGAAGAAAATATTTTAACCAGCGCAAAGACGGCCGCAATCTTACAGACAGCCTGAGAGCACGTAATTACCAGGTGCTGGATACATTGACCGATATAATAAAAGCAAGCTCAGGTAAACTGGCCGGTTTTATAGCCGATGGAGAACCGCCCAAAGTATCGGAAGGCAGGGGAAACCAGTTGCTACAGTCAACACACACTGCATTAAAGCTGCTGCAACAAAATAAGAAGGGATTTTTTTTGATGGTAGAAGGCTCGCAGATAGACTGGGGTGGTCATGCCAACGATATAGACTACATTACAACTGAAATGATTGATTTTGATAAAGCCATTGGAGCGGCACTTGATTTTGCAGCCAAAGACGGCAATACGCTGGTTGTTGTTACGGGTGATCATGAAACAGGCGGACTTTCATTAACGGGTGGCGATATAAAAGAGGGCAAAGTGGATGCGAAATTCACTACGAAAGGACATACCGCCGTGATGATACCTGTTTTTGCCTACGGACCGGGCTCCGAAGCTTTTGGCGGCATATATGAAAACAATACCATTTTCGATAAAATGATAAAAGCATTCAGTTTTAAATAAAAAATACCTGAAATCAAAAGAGTTGATAACCATTTAAAAACAGTCATCAACCCTCATGTTTACGCCGGGCTTGTGCTAAAATTACCGGAACCAGCAATGAAGGATAGTGACATCATTCATACTGTGTTTCATTATTTTAAAACTTCTTCTGCACCATTTCGGCATGCTGGAGATGTGCTTTCAATGACGGAATAACATTCTGTAACAATTCCTTCAGCTCCGCATTTTCGGTTTCAGGAATTAAAAGCCCTTCTACCGCACCAATAACCGCTTTGTGATAAGCGACTTCATTGTCTATATAAGCTTTGTTAAACGCATTTCCCTTTTTTGAACGCAATGTTTTTTCGGTTTTTTTAGCGTCGGACAGCAGTTTTTGACTAACGGCATTGTCTTTTGGTGTAACCCCCAGTTTTTTCACCAGCGCCGCCGCCTGGTCAATCACTGCTTTATGATTATCCGCCATCATAGCAGCAAATTTCAGAATATCTTCATTCTTTGATTTTTCCTTTGCGATGGCTGCATAATCAATGTCAATCTGGTTGGCCACCACGGCAACTGAAGCCACTTCCGCATCCGAAAGTTTTGGATTATCCTGCGCAAATACAGGTGTGAAAAGCATAGTGGCGGAAGCAACTGCAAATACAAATAATGGCCTTACTAATTTATCAGCTTTCATGTTTTATTGTAGTTTAATTTAAAAAAGTTACTTACAGTTGTTAGATCATGTAAAACAAAAAAGGTTACAGGAAATGGAATAATATTAATAATTGCTTTGGAGTTGCGTGCATTGCAAGATGCGCTTAAGTATAACAAAATTTAATTTTCTATATGCTTTATCGTAGCTTAGTTATCTCCTGCTTTATAACAAAATCATACAAATGAAACAATGAACTGGGTTAATACTGATTGTTGCATTACTGC
>CAMPJQ010000166.1 GCA_946886925.1 uncultured Terrimonas sp. | reverse complement strand
ATTGCATTTCATTTATATTTTGCTTACTTTTCTATTGGCCATACCGGTAACATTGTTCCGTTCGCCTGATTTTATGTTCGATGAATTTACCGTGTACGGAATTTTTGGCATTCTAAAATCTACTCCCATGCGTTTTACTTCGCTCTTTCACCTGGAAGAAAATTTACTCCAAACCGGAAATAATGGCGAATATGCTTTTAATAAAATATCCATTCCTGTTAAAGGAGAAGATATTGTTTTAAACGGGATGCTTACTACTGCTAAAAACCGTTCAAGATATTACTATGCTGTGGAGCATCCCAAACATCGGATTGTAGTGCATTTTACGGCAGGGCAGCTTCGTTCCGATTTGTCGGCACTTACCAGGGACAATTACCATGTTTCCGTAGCTTTTGTAATTGGCAGAAATGGTATGATCTACCAGTTGTTTTCTTCAAAATACTGGTCGGGCCATATTGGCAAAGGCATAGGCAATGAAGGTACAGGCAATGCGCAGGATAAGTGCACCATAGGAATAGAGTTGTCGAACTATGGTTATTTAACTGAGCGGAACGGTAATCTCGAAACGTATTATTCCAGGCAAAGAGATGCACAAGGCAGGGAGGGTCCGGCTGATGTGTATTGTTCATTAGATGAAATGGCCGCCTATCAAAAAATTGAAGCGCCTTTTCGTGGGCAACCCTATTATGCCTCGTTTACCGGTGAACAAATGGAAAGCCTGGTAATACTGCTCCGCTATCTTACCGCGCAATATAATATTCCAAGGGCTTTCCTGCCTGAACCCCAGCGATACCAGTCTACGGAAGAAGTCCTTTCGTTTAAAGGAATCGTGTCACATATTAACTATCGGCCAACCGGGAAGTGGGATATTGGTCCTGCATTCGACTGGAACATGCTCATTGCCGACGTTCAGGCGCCTGTATTTGTACCCCGGTTTGCCAAACCGGAAATGGAACCGAAAAGCATACTTGAAAACGCTGATATGGAACTGAACTCAGAAGATCAGTTAGACGCATTTTTGCCTGAACCTATGGACGCCGCACATGAAGATGAGCCTTATGAAGAAATACCTCATTTTGAAACGAATAAATAAAACATATTGATTCCTGTTGAGTTTTGCCGTAATGTTATAACACCACAGTTTCTTTTAGATTAAAAGGAATGACTATTAAAAATGCAAAGATGTCTTTAGATGCAAATACTACCGCTTCCCGCATCAAGGAAAGGTTAGACAGGATGGATAAGAAAAGCGCCTCAGCGTTGTGCGAGGAGCTGATCCTGTCTCTGTACGGATCAAACGATGCATTCCCATCAGCCGAAGGCGAAAAGATATTGCAGTACCTGCGCAATAAAAGAATGTTTACACAAATGCAGGGGGTAGCAGATGTGCTCATTCAAACCGGCAGGGCTTCATTTACTATACAACGGCAGTATGCCCAATCGCTCATTGATCAGGGAAATTACACTGCTGCCCTGGCAGTACTAAACCAGTTGATCGCTGAAACAGGCGAAGCAGATAACAAGGATGCAAAAGCCGCAAAAGAAAACATGGAATCAAGGGGCTTGCTTGGGCGGATATACAAACAGTTATTTGTTAACGCAGGAAATGATAATGCACGTAAGGCAGATTTTATCCGGCAGGCCATTGACGCTTACCGGGCTGTGTACAACGCTGCCCCTGAAACCGCTTTATGGCATGGCATTAACGTAGTGGCGCTTGTGCAGCGGGCAAAATCCGAAGGAATAGAAGCCCCCGCGTGGCCCAATGACCAGGAGCTTGCCCAATCTATACTTACGCTAATTCAGCAACGTTACGATGACAGGGAAGCCACTATATGGCAATTTGCCACGGCATGCGAGGCATGTGTTGCACTGCAAAAACCGGAGGAAGCTATGCATTGGTTAAGCGGCTATCTGCGCATGCCCGCTGTAGATGCCTTTGAAGTGGCAAGCATGCTAAGACAAATGAAAGAAATATGGCGGTTGGATATGCATTCGGAGGCGGGTCAGATGGTACTTCCCCTATTGCAGGCTGCACTGCTGGAGCGGGAAGGGGGAAGTTTTACAATAGACACAGGAATGCTGCAGGAGCAGGCCAAGATGGAAGCATATATTTCCACTGCGTATGCCAGTATAAAGGGAAAATCATCGGCGAATAAACAGACCCCACAACTGGAAAAAGTTTTTGGCGAAGATTCCTTTAAAACCTACAGGTGGTATATGACCGGCGCAAGCCGTTGTATGGCTATTGCCAGAATAGGCAGGGATGCCACCAAAGGATTTGGCACCGGTTTTTTGGTAAGAGGAGTTGATTTGCATGAAAGCCTGGGAGAGGAATTGTTGTTGATAACCAACGCCCATGTAGTAAGCAATGATGCCGCGGAAAAATCACTTCATCCCGATGAGGTTGTTGTAACTTTTGAAGTGTTAGACAAAGGCGCTGCCGAGCTCCGCATAGCAGAAGTATTGTGGTCGTCGCCAAGTAGCTCGTTAGACGCTTCCGTATTGCGTTTTGATGAACCAAGTATGGCTATACTAAAAGCATTGACAAACGACATTGCTTTTTATCCGCTGGCAAAAAGACTACCTGCTATTCAGGATAATACGCCGTTGGAGGAAAGGGTCTATATTATTGGCCATCCCGCAGGAGGCACGCTGCAGTTGTCATTCCAGGACAACTTGTTACTGGATTATGAAGACCCGCGCATTCATTACCGTACACCCACAACGGGCGGCAGTTCCGGCAGTCCGGTTTTTAACCAGCAATGGGAGTTGATGGGGCTGCACCATGCCGGCAGCGAAGAAATGCCCAGGTTACACGGTAAATCCGGAACATACCAGGCCAATGAAGGCATGTGGATACAGGCAATAAAAAATGCGATCACATTATAAACATTTTGTTACGCTGCAACGAAAGTCACTGTTCACATCACGATTCTGGCAGATACACCCTTAGCATTTTAAAAAACACTTTCTTTCAGATCAACTTCTTTGATCTTGGCCTTTATGATAGCATAAGTAATTTTTGAGAATGGGTTATTGCCGCTATCCTGTAAAGCATCTATTTCGCTCATACCATCGGGCGCCAGAATACCAAATCCAGAATAGTAAACAGGGTTGGCGCTAAGGATGGTGTCGTAATCCGTTTTACGGGCCATTACCCATAGCCCTGGATTCAGGCAACTCACTTTAACGGTTGACAGATCGCCGCCCAGTTCTTCCTTTCCCGCCTGAGTGAAGCTTAATTTTACTGCCTGGCTTTGAAAAAGGATTTCAGGTTCCTTATCGAAAAGATTATCCAGCATGCCTGCAATGGAATTAACAGCTACTTCCGTGATGCCACCGAAGCCAATTAAAGACATCAGGTTTTTTGCGGAGTCGGATTTTGCAAAAGAAAATATTTTCTGCCACCATTTCGGCTCATCGTGCTTAACCACATTTAATGAAATTTGTCCTACGCCACCCGGCAAAGAAATGGGCTTATTCCCTAAAGCGGTTTCCGTGCTTTGTTTAAAATCCTTGGGTTCTGCTCTTTTTCTTTTCACTTCATTATAGAGGTCCAACCCGCCGTTAATGCAATAAAAGAGTTTTTCCAGTCCTGTAATTTTGTGTTCCTGTCCTACCTTTAATTGTAAAGTAGCTTTTGTTTTAGGGTCAATATTTTCATTGGAGCCGATTTTAAAGCCCTCAAAGTCGAGCAGCATATTAATGTCGGGTTTTTCCGTTCCCTTTAGTTTGGGCACCACTTCGGTAGTATTGAGCACCCTTTTATCACCGTCTGACAATTGCAAAAGAATGAACTGGTTAGATGCTTCATCAGCACTTTCTAAAAATGATTTAGGCTGATTTCCTTCCAGCAGGTTTTGTTCCCAGGCTGCCTGGTTAAAAAGAGAGCCGCTTTTTGATTGAAAAATGGGCATAGATAAAAGTTTACAGTGTAAAAAATAGAGCGGTATTTATCCTGAGGCGCTGTATCTTCCTGCGCGGGTTTATTGTAAGAACAGATGATTGTAGATATCGGATATCAATCAGTAATATTGGAGTGTATATTTTCGCAGAGCAGGAATCTAAAATTAACAGGAGCCATATAAGATAGTGAATATAATAAAAATTAATTTAGTGCAGAAGTAAATTTAGCAGGTGGGTAAAACGGCCGCCATACCGGACTTCCGCTACTGATCAAACGTTGTTTACTTATTTGCATCAATAAAAAAGATATTCTGTTTGCGGCTGCATATTAAAAGGAGCGATAATAGGTGGCTACCGTTTCATCCCGGTTATTTTATACGACCCGGATTATTGGTTACGAAATTTTCCCAACTGCTTTTTGTCCTCCGTTCTGTTTTGGATTGTTTATCCTGCAGGGGCGAAGTCATTTGAAACTGGTGGCAAACCGCTACGGCCAATGCGTCCGAAGCGTCAAAAGCCGGAGAAGCGGATGGCAGATTGGTGATCCGTTGCAGCATTTTCCATACCTGCTCCTTATCTGCATTGCCATTACCTGTAATGGACTGTTTGATTTTCCTGGGTGAATACTCGGTTACGGGTATGCCCGCCTGCATGGCCACGGCAATGGCAACGCCCTGCGCCCGCCCCAGCTTAAGCATGCTTTGTACATTTTTTCCGAAAAAAGGAGCTTCAATAGCAAAATGCTGGGGATGAAAAGTACTGATGATGGTAACTATTCTTTGTTGTATAATGTGCAATCTTTCGTAGTGATCTTTTTTAGCCGATAGTTTTATGGCATCCATTTCCAATAATTGAATGGCTCTGCCGTTTACAGCAATAACCCCGTACCCCATTACAAGGGTGCCGGGGTCGATGCCTAAAATGATCTGGCTGTTGTTTTGCAAAATGAACCGCTTTAAAATAATGCTTGTACCAAACAAAAGTATCAAAATATTCCTCAACCGGGTAATAGGGCCGGTATTGTTTATAGTTCTGAGCTATAGCATTTACCGGCAATTGCTGCAGCAGCCCGATCTTCACCGGTCTTTGCAACATATCAGAGACGCCATATATGGTTCGCAGGCATGGAAATGCTGGCTGGCTGTTGCGCTGGTATTCTTTAACTGGCTCATTGAAGCAGGTAAATGGAAACTGCTTTTGCGTCCTTTGGAAGCGATCTCACTAAAGCATGCTTTAAAATCGGTTTTAGGCGGACTGGCTATTGGCATTAACACACCCAATCGCATAGGTGAGTACAGCGGGCGTGCATTGTATGTAGGTGAAGGAAAGCGGGCGCGTTCGGTATCGCTGGCTGTTGTTTGCAGCTTTAGCCAGTTGCTCGTTACTTTGTTTTTTGGCAGCCTGGGCCTTTTATTTATTAGGCAGGATGCAACCGGCTGGTATGGAACGGCGCAGGCGGGTATATGTGCAATAACCCTGTTTGGCGGTTGCCTGTATTTTCGGTTAGGCTGGATAGTGAGTGCGGCACGAAAAATAAGATTGCCTGAAAAATGGTTGCAGCATTTTATGATTTTACAGACGGTGAGTGTTACAATTTTGTTAAGAGTGTTATCACTGTCGGCCTTGCGTTATCTTGTATTCCTTTTCCAGTATATATTGCTGCTGGAGGTGATGCATGTACACACAGGATGGTGGAACGCTTTCTGGTTAATAAGTGTATTATATCTTATATTAGCGTTTGTTCCTACTATGGCATTGCTTGAACTGGGTATAAGAGGTAAAGCAGGCATCCTGCTCTTTCAAACTTTCAGTGTAAACACAGTGGGGATCTATGCAGCGTCTATGGGTATATGGCTTGTCAACCTGGTATTACCGGCTTTGGCAGGTGGTTTGCTTGCCATAACACATAAAATATTTAATATTAAGCAATGAGGCGAAAAATCATTAGTACCCTTTTATCGGTATTGATCAGCGTACAGCTAAGCGCTGATAGTGATTTTTGCGGGATCAGGAACACGAGTTTTTCTTCCGGCGAAAGTATAACGCTTAAGGTGTTTTATAATGTAGTAGGCTTATATGTTGATGCAGGCACAGCTACTTTTAATGCAAAACTGGAAAATTATAACGGTAAACCAGTTTATCATGCCGTGGGCGAAGGGAGGTCCAATTCCTCTTACGACTGGATATATAAAGTGAGCGACAGTTACGAGACCTATATGGATACGGCAACGCTTAAACCCTATCGTTTTATACGAAATGTGCAGGAAGGAAATTATAAAAAATACGAGAACGCCAGTTTTAACCATGAGGCAAAAAGTGTGGTTACCACAACGGGAGTTTTTAAAGCGCCCGATTGTATACAGGACATCATAAGCGCTGTATATTATGCCCGTAATATTGACTTTTCAAAATACAAGCCAAACGATAAGATCAACCTCAGCGTGTTTCTCGATGATGAGATGCATGATATTTACATACGCTACATTGGAAAGGAAACCATCAAAACCCGTTACGGAAAGTTCAGGGCTATTAAGTTTAAACCTTTTTTGATCAAGGGAACCGTATTTGAAGGTGGCGAAAAAATGACGGT
>CAMPJQ010000165.1 GCA_946886925.1 uncultured Terrimonas sp. | reverse complement strand
AGACCGACCCGCAGAATATTTATTTATCCTATGCACCGCGTATCCGTATGAATGCCGAAATGATACGGGATATGGCGCTGGCAAGCAGTGGCTTATTACAACCCATAATAGGCGGACCCAGCGTTAAACCCTACCAGCCACCAGGCCTTTGGGAACTGGCAACCTCGGGCAGGGGTTCATTGGCAACCTATAAGCAGGATCATGGCGATAAGCTATACAGGAGGGGTTTATACACTTTTATTAAACGCACTGTTCCGCCCCCTTCCATGATGATCTTTGACGCCAGCAACCGTGATCAGTGCGAAGTAAAAAGATCCCGGACCAATACGCCCCTGCAAGCGCTGATCATGATGAATGATCCCACTATATTGGAAGCATCGGTGGCGCTGGCCGATCGCTTAACACAAAAGAAAGAAAAACCTGAAGCAGCCGTTACTGAAGCTTTTTTACGCATCATTAACAGGCATCCCGATAAACAGGAGCAGGATATTTTAGTGCAGTATTTTAATGAGCAGGATGCCTGGTTTAAAGCAAACCCGAAAACTATAGAAAAGGTTACAAAAGTAGGAGAATACAAAATGAAGAGCACTCCTGCACCGGAAGTAGCCGCTCTTGCACGGCTGGTGCAGGTAATATACAATATGGAAGAAGCAATTACAAAAACATAGGTGTGATGGATAAAGAATTATTACAACACGGGTTAAATATTAACCGCCGCAAGTTTTTATCGCGTATGAGCATTGGGCTGGGCAGCGCCGCCTTAGGTTCGCTGCTTATTCCGGGCCTTTTTGAAGGATCCGCGGAGGAGGAAGCGGGATTTATGCCTGGTATCCCTCATTTTGCCCCAAAGGCAAAGAGGGTCATTTACCTGTTTCAAAATGGCGCACCGTCGCAATTGGAAACATTTGATTATAAGCCTACGCTCAATAAAATGATGGGACAGGATCTTCCTGAATCCATACGGCAGGGACAGCGCTTAACGGGCATGACTTCGGGACAGAAATCATTTCCGCTTGTGGGCTCTTACTATAAATTTAGCCAGCATGGACAATCCGGTGCGTGGGTAAGCGAAATATTCCCGCATATGGCTAAGATCGTAGATGATCTTTGTATTGTTAGATCAATGCATACTGAAGCCATCAACCACGATCCTGCTTTAACCTTTTTTCAAACAGGCGCCCAGCAGGGGAACCGCCCCAGCATGGGTTCCTGGGTGAGTTATGGACTGGGAACGGAAAATAAAAACCTGCCGGCATTTTGTGTATTACTGTCCCGCGGTAAAGGAAACGGACAGGGCGTATACTCAAAATTGTGGTCGAATGGATTTTTAGATTCCATTCACCAGGGAGTACAGTTCAGCAGTGGTGAAAACCCCATTTTATATTTACAGGATCCCGATGGCATGGATAGGGAGGCCCGCCGTAAAATGTTAGACAAAGTAGCAGCGCTCAACGAAATACAGCTCAAAAATTTTGGCGACCCCGAAATTGCTACCAAGATCCAGCAGTATGAAATGGCCTACAGGATGCAAACCGCCGTCCCGGAAATAATGGATGTATCAAAGGAATCGGATGATATAGTAAAACTTTACGGATCGGAATGCCTGGTGCCAGGCACTTATGCCGCCAACTGCCTGCTGGCACGCAAACTGTCGGAAAATGGTGTTCGTTTTATACAATTATATCACCAGGGATGGGATCAGCATGGCAACCTGCCTAATGAAATGAGAGGACAGGGGAGAGATGTTGACCAGCCATCCGCGGCATTGATCACAGATCTTAAACAAAGAGGATTATTAGATGAAACTTTGGTTATATGGGGTGGCGAATTTGGAAGAACCAATTATTGCCAGGGTGCTATAAAAGAAGATAATTACGGCAGGGATCATCATCCCCGTTGCTTTACCATTTGGATGGCAGGCGGCGGTATTAAACCTGGAATGGTATACGGTGAAACGGATGAATTTGGATATAATATCGTTAAAAATCCTGTACATATAAACGATTTTCATGCTACCATTTTAAACCAACTGGGTTTTGATCACGAACGGCTTACCTATCGCTTTCAGGGAAGAAGGTACAGGCTAACAGATGTTTCAGGAACGGTAATAAAAGATATCATTACATAAAAATCCATTTCTTTACAATTAATTTACTACAACGATTTTATGAACAGAAGAAAGTTTTTAAAAAATGCAGGGTTAGCAGCAGGTGCTGTAGCCATTACCAAAGATATGTTTGCCGGAAAAAACGATCCCATATACGGGCACAATGATATGCAGTACCGCATGAATGTAAAATGGGGCGCCTTAAACCCGGAAAAATATCCTGTAAAGGACTGTCACGAAATGATACAGGATAAAAAAGGACGCATCATTTTGCTTACGAATGAAACTAAAAACAATATTCTTATTTACAATAAATCGGGCAAGCTAAAGGGAAGCTGGGGACACGAATTTCCCGGCGCCCACGGACTTACATTGCATCGTGCGGGGGGAGAAGAATATTTATTTATAACCGATACCAATAAGCACCAGGTATATAAAACCACGATGGACGGCAAAATTTTATTAACGATAGACTATCCGCAGGAAACAGGTGTTTATGAAAAGAAGGAAGCTTTCGTTCCTACAGAAACAACGGTTTTAGACAACGGGGATTTTTATATTGCCGATGGCTATGGTTCGCAGTACATCATGCATTACGATGAAAAAGGCAAATTGAAACATTTTTTTGGAGGGAAAGGAGAAACCACTGCCAATCTTGATAATGCGCATGGTATAACGGTAGACAGGAGGCAGGGAACACCTACATTGCTGATCACCGACCGTACACGCAATTGTTTCAAAAGATTTTCAATGGATGGAAAGCTGATAGAGGTAATTGAATTACCAGGAGCCTGCGTTTGCCGGCCGGTTATCCATGGCGATCACCTGTATGCGGCGGTATTGCGTTCACCTGATTTGAATTCGCCGGGAACAGGCTTTGTAACCATATTAGATAAAGACAATAAAGTGGTTTCCAATATCGGCGGATCAGAACCTGTTTATAAAGATGGCAAACTTCAGCCTATGTCGCAAACGGAAAAGATATTTGTTCATCCCCACGATGTATGTATAGATGATGAAGGAAGCATTTATGTGGCACAGTGGGCATCTAATAAAGTATACCCCTATAAGTTCAGCAGGGTGTGATGGTAAGTGGTAAGTAGTAAGTGGTAAGTAGTAAGGCGCGAAACATGAGACTTGAAAGGACTGCGGTCGGTACGCTACGAAGAAGCGTCAGACCAAGGGGTAGTGAAGCTGATAGCTGATAGCCAAAAGGAAAACAACTGCTTTTTACAATATACAACGATTATTAAAATTACAGCAACATACATGCAAACAGTTAAAAGAATCGGTGGCGGGGTATTATTTGGCAGCATGGTCTTTCTTCTTTTTTTAGTTGTATTTGAAAGCTTTCTGCACATACCCAACTGGCTTGCAGTGGCGGGTAGGTTGCACCCTATGTTTCTTCATTTTCCTATCGTATTGCTACTGATCTCTTTTTTTACGATGTGGATCCCCGTTAGCAAAGGTGCAGAAAATGATTGGCTCATCCTGTTGCGGCTTGTAGCGGCTTTATCGGCAGTAATTACCGCTATTCTGGGTATGCTGTTATCCTTAGAAGATGTGAGCGGAGGAGACCTGCTGCTCTGGCATAAATGGGGCGGGGTTAGCATTGCCATACTGGGGTTTCTCTTCTATTCTTATCACGACTTCCTGCTTAAACATATTGTATTCACAAAACTTTTTACTGTTGCCGCCACGTTTGCGATTATAATAACAGGGCATTGGGGCGCCAATTTAACCCATGGAGTAGATTATGTACTCGCCCCTGTTTTAAAGCAACAGAAAGAATTTGTGCCTCCTGAAAAAGCTGTTGTATTTGCCGATGTAATACAACCCATTCTGGAAAGCAAATGCACCGGCTGCCATAATGCGTCAAAACTGAAGGGGGAGCTACTGCTCGAAAACCTCAAGGGTGTTTTGGCAGGTGGTAAATCCGGACCTTTATTCATACCAGGTCAACCAGACACCAGTTTAATGATCCGGCGCCTGCACCTACCCGAAGACGATAAAAAACATATGCCACCTGCTTCCAAGCCACAATTAACAGAAACTGAATCTGCACTGTTGTACGCGTGGATCAAATCAGGCGCCGTAACGGAAAGTAAATTATTCAGCCTGCCGGAGCAGGATTCATTCCGCTTGCTGGCTACCAATTATTTACAGGCTGATGAAAATACCGATGAACCCATGTATGATTTTGAAGCGGCCGATGAAAAGGAGATTCTCGCTTTAAATAATAACTATCGTGTAGTAGTTCCGCTGGGTGAAAATTCACCGGCACTTTCGGTTAATTTATATGGCCGCAATATATTTTCCAGCAAAGCGCTGGAAGAGCTTCTGCCCGTAAAACAGCAGATCGTTGAATTGAACCTATCGCGCCTGCCTGTTAAGGATGAAGATATGAAAGTGATTCAGCAATTGGTTAACCTGCAAAAGCTGAACCTCAACTATACCGATATTACAGCTAAAGGAGTAGAACAGTTAAGCTCATTGCAAAAATTGCGGGAAATAACGCTTTCCGGTACGGCTGTTACCGCTGCCGGATTGGCAAAAATTCTGCCCCTGCCCGAACTGGAATCTGTATTTGTATGGGACACCAAAATTGACAGCCTGCAATTGCAACCGATTAAAAAGAAATTTTCAAATGTTTATATTGAAACCGGCTACGTTGATAAGGGGGATGTGATCATAGCACTGAGTCCTCCCATTATAAAAACACCACAGGGCATTTTTAATAAGACTACTGCACTGGAAATCAATCATCCCTTTAAAGGTGTGGATATACGGTATACTTTAGATGGTACTCAACCCGACAGCCTGAGTGGAAAGCTGTATACCGAACCTATTGCCGTTAACCAATCCGTTACACTAATAGCGAAAGCGTACAAAAAAGGATGGTATGGAAGCACCCCTGTGCAGGCTGCTTTTATTAAGCAGGGATTCGCACCCGATTCTATATCCTTCATTACCAGGCCCGATCCAAAATACAGTGCAGAAAGCCCTGTGCTGCTTACTGATGGTACATTGGGCGATTTTGCCAATTTTTCTAATGGAGAATGGCTGGGCTATCAGAAAAATGAAGCCTCCTATTACCTGTTTTTTAATAATGCGGTAAGTCCGAAAAATGTTCTGTTCCAAATGCTGCAAAATACAGGCGGACACATTTTCCCGCCCGCGAAAATAGAAGTATGGGGAGGAATAGATAAAGCACAATTAAAACTACTGGGTAAACTAACCCCTGTCATACCCGAAAAAAACAAGCCTGCTGCATCTTTACAGGAAAGTGTTAGTTTAACAACAGCGGAAGTTTTGTGCCTGAAGATTATAATAAAACCCATTGCTGCGCTTCCCGCATGGCATAATAACAAGGGAAAACCAGGATGGGTGTTTTTAAGCGAACTCGTAGTAAATTAAACGATCCCCCCGGCTCACATATTCAACTACTCACGGTATAGTTTGTGATAAACGGTCGGATTACGTTTTTGCATTTGTATTGCTGTTCCATAAATAAGGTAATTTTGCCAGTCTAAAAACAACTGTTCGGCCACATCAGCAAAGATCAGGCATTAAACCTTATACATTACTGTTATGTTTCCTTTCTCAGGTAAAAGGCAGTACATCCTTTTACTTTTCATTGTTAGTATATGTTACCTGCTGGGATTATTTGTGCCCTTAATGAATGGCGATGCATCGCACCATGCCAATATCGCCCTTCATATGTACCAACACCATAATTATGTAGATTTAATTGATCGTGGAAAAGATTATTTAGATAAGCCTCATTTGTTATTCTGGCTGGCTGCAGCAAGCTATCACATATTTGGAGTTACTCCCTTTGCCTATAAACTGCCTTCATTGCTTTTTAGCATCGCCGGCGCATGGGCAACGTATAAAACAGGCAAAAGATTATACAACGCAGAAACAGGCAAACTGTCCGCATTAATGCTGGTCTCTTCCCAGGCCTTCATACTCGCCTGTATGGATGTTCGCATGGATGCCATTCTTACGGCCTGCATTATTTTAGCCTCCTGGCAATTGCTTGAAGCCACCATCGCAAAAAAATGGTATAATACAATAGCAGCAGCCTTGTTTATGGCATTGGGCTTCTCTACCAAGGGCATGGCAGGCATTGTTATCCCCTGTGCAGCCTTGTTCTTCTACCTGCTGTATAAACGCGATTTTTCGCAGCTTTTCCATATCAAATGGCTAATTGTTGCATTGTGCACCATTGTTTTTATGCTTCCGGTATTATACTGTTATTACCTCCAGTTTGATCTTCATCCTGAAAAAGAGATCAGGGGAATGACCCATATTTCGGGTATACAATTCATTTTATGGGGACAGAACATAGAAAGGCTGGAAGGGGAAAACTGGGGCGGAGGTAAAAAGG
>CAMPJQ010000164.1 GCA_946886925.1 uncultured Terrimonas sp. | reverse complement strand
GGCGGGATATATGCTTCATAATGATTACAGTGAAAGAGCCTTTCAATTGGAAAGAAGCGGGCAATGGGTGAAAGGAAAAAGCTGCGATACGTTTGCTCCCATCGGCCCCTGGCTGGTAACACCCGATGAAATTAAAGACATTAATAATCTGCGCTTATGGCTTACTGTTAATGGTAAAACCATGCAGGATGGCAATAGCAAAAACCTGATTTTCAAAATACCTTATCTGATCGCTTACCTTAGCGAATTTATGACGTTGCTGCCAGGTGATATTATTACTACAGGTACGCCTGCTGGTGTGGGATTGGGACAAAAGCCAGCGCCCGTTTACCTCAAAGCCGGCGATGTGGTGGAATTGGGTATTGACGGTTTGGGACAGGCCAAACAAACACTGGTAAGCTGGAAAAAATAATTTTTGCGGAAACGCTAAATTGAAAACCATGAAACGATATTGCCTGGCGCTGGATCTGAAAGATGATCCTGCTGTTATAGCGGAGTATAAAAAAATACACCAGGATATATGGCCCGATATCCGCGAAAGGATAAAAGCCGATGGCATTACGGGTATGGACATTTACCTTACCGGAAACAGGCTGTTTATGATCATGGAAGTGAGTGATGATTTTTCTTTTGAGCAAAAAAGCGCGTCTGATGCAGACAACCAAAGAGTGCAGGAATGGGAAAATTTCATGTGGACCTTTCAGCAGGCGCTGCCCTGGGCAAAAGCCGGCGAGAAGTGGGTAATAATGGAAAAGATATTTGAATTGAAATAAGAATAGTCCCTGCTCTCTTTCCTCATCCGGCTAATTAACGCTGAATTGCACCAACACATATTTTAAAAGAAATTGTATGAAACGCTTATCATTATACTCGTCCATTATTTTTGCAGTATTTTTTTTATCCGCTTTTACCGGTATGCAAAAAAAGAAAGTTATTTTTTTTGGTGATTCCATTACCCAGGCAGGCGTTGCGCCCAACGGATATATTACTTTGTTAAAGCAAATGCTGGTAAAAGATGGCAGGGACAAGGCTTTTGACCTCATTGGCGCCGGCATTGGCGGCAATAAAGTGTATGATCTTTATTTAAGACTGGAAGAGGATGTATTGTCTAAAAAACCCGACCTGGTTTTTATATATGTTGGCATAAATGACGTATGGCATAAAAGAAGTTTTGGAACAGGAACAGACCCCGATAAGTTTGAAAAGTTTTACAACCGGATCATTGAAAAAATACAGGCGGCAGGTGCAAAAGTAGTGATTTGCACACCTACGGTGGTTGGTGAAAAAAAGGGCTTTGTTAATGAATTAGACGGTGACCTGAATAAATATTCTGAGATCGTGCGCAAGATCGCTAAAAACAAAAATGTTGAGCTCATAGACCTGCATAAAAATATTATTGATTACATCAACAGTCATAACCCGGAAGATAAACATTCAGGTATTCTTACTACAGATGGCGTGCACATGAATGATGAGGGGAACAGGTTTCTGGCAGAACAGTTTTGGGGGTATATCAAATAGTGGTGAGTGGTAAGTAGTTAGTGGTAAGAACACATTTTTAACAGTGTAATGTTAACCTAAAAAATACCTGTTATGAAAGTTGTTAAGTTTGAAGACCTGATAGCCTGGCAAAAGGCGCAGGATCTGGCGGTGGAAATTTACAGTGCATTTGAACAGACAAGAGATTTTGCTTTTAAAAGTCAGATACAATCAGCAGCGGTATCCGTATCAAACAATATAGCCGAAGGTTTTGATTCGAGAAGTAAAAGGGAATTTATGAGGTTTTTGGGAATAGCCAGAAACTCCGGTAACGAAGTAAAGCCTATGTGTTATTTGGCAGAGCGGTTAAAGCATATCGAAGTGTCGAAAAAGAATGATTTGCTGTTCCTTTGTGAAGAAGTAACCAGGATTATTGTAGGGGTAACTAAATCCATACAAAATAAAATTGAAGTAAAATAAATTTGTTCAGGGAACTTACCACTTATCACTTACTACTTTATGACTTGCATTGACTCACACGTTCATTTTTGGAAATACGACAGGAAACGGGATGCCTGGATGGATGATATGAAAGTGCTGCAGCAGGATTATATTCCCCAAACATTAGAATCTACTTTAAAGCGGAATGATGTAGACGGATGCGTGGCTGTACAGGCCGACCAGTCGGAAGTAGAGACCCGTTTTTTGTGTGAATTGGCCAAAACGCATCCTATTATAAAAGGCGTAGTGGGATGGATAGATCTGCGGTCTGACGATGTGGAAGAAAGGTTGCAGCATTTTTCGGAATACACTGCTATAAAAGGGTACCGCCATATCGTGCAGGGCGAGCCCAACGATTTTTTGCTGCAAAAAGACTTTCAGCGGGGCGTTAAAGCATTAAAGGCATTCAATTATACCTATGATGTGTTGATCTATCACCACCAGTTGCAACCGGCACTGGAGTTTGTGTCGTTGTTTCCCGATCAGAAGCTGGTTATTGATCATTGTGCCAAACCAGATATTAAGCATAAAGCCATTGATGAATGGGCTAAGGGGATGAAGGAAATTGCCCGCCATCCTAACGTGTATTGTAAATTATCCGGGTTATTTACCGAAGCTGCCTGGAAAGAGTGGAGCGCCGGTGATTTTTATCCTTATCTTGATGTGGTATTTGAAGCTTTTGGCACCGGCAGGCTCATGTATGGCAGCGATTGGCCGGTTATTTTGGTTTCAGGTATGTATGTGCAATGGAAAAGTTTGCTGGAAAAATATATGGAAAACTACGAGGAAGAAGAAAGAGAGAAGGTGTTTGGGCTAAATGCCATAGAATTTTACAACCTCTGATTGTCTTCAGCGAAGAGTATGGCCCCGGCATTCGCTTCTCTAATGCTGAAGATCATTTTTTATTTTAAATAAACAACAATGAACCTGAACCTTGGCAATAAAGTTTTTATCGTTACAGGAGGTGCTAAAGGCATAGGCGCCGCCATCAGCAAAACCATTGCGGCAGAAGGGGGTATAGTAGTAATTGCAGGAAGAAATAAAACAGATAACCAGGTTATTGTAGATGAAATAATAAAAGCCGGTGGAAAAGCCAGCTACATTACTGCAGAACTTGGTGCCCCGGAAACCTGCAGCGAAGTGATTGATTTTGCTGTTGAAAAATACAGCAGGATTGACGGTTTAATTAATAATGCGGGTATAAACGATGGCGTTGGGCTTGAAAAAGGATCACCCGAAAAATTCTTCCAGTCTCTTCAAAAAAACCTCAGTCACTATTATAACCTGGCGCATTTTGCATTGCCTTACCTCAAAAAAACAAAAGGGAATATTGTAAATATTGGGTCTAAAGTATCGGTTACGGGGCAGGGCAATACTTCGGGTTATGCTGCTTCCAAGGGAGCAGTTAATGCACTCACCAGGGAATGGGCGGTTGAATTGCTGCCTTATTCCATACGGGTAAATACGGTGCTGCCGGCCGAAGTATGGACGCCGTTGTATGAAAACTGGATAAAAACACTTCCCAACCCGGAGGAAAAACTGGCGCAGATTGTATCTAAAATTCCTTTGGAAAAAAGAATGACCACATCGGAGGAAATTGCAGACATGACTGTGTTTCTGCTGAGCAACAGGTCGAGCCATACTACCGGGCAAATTATTGATGTTGATGGTGGTTATACGCATTTAGACAGATCCTTACAATAAATTATTATACTTAATTCAAGATTGCATGGCCTTAACCTCAACCGCTGCTCCTGTTGCAGCAACCTCCGGAAAGGATTCGAATTTCCTGTTCCCGCTTATTTTGGTAACGAGCTTATTTTTTTTATGGGGATTGGCTTACGGGCTGTTAGATGTGCTTAATAAGCATTTCCAGGATGCAATGAATGTAACAAAAGCAAGATCAACGCTATTACAGGCAGCTTATTTTGGCGCATACTTTCTTATTGCCCTGCCTGCCGGTATTTTTATGAATAAGTATGGGTATAAGAAAGGCATCATCCTCGGGCTGCTATTGTATGCAACGGGTGCATTTCTTTTTTTCCCGTCGGCGCAAATGGCCAGTTTCGACTTTTTTTTATTCGCGCTTTTCATACTCGCTTCGGGGTTAACCTGCCTGGAAACGGCTGCAAATCCCTATGTAACCGTATTGGGCAAACCCGAAACATCCGAATTCCGGCTCAATTTGTCGCAATGCTTTAACGGTGTGGGTTCTTTTATTGGGCCGATCATCGCCGCGAACGTTTTTTTTAATGATGCTTCAGGAACGGATAGTGGCAACCTGGATTCAGTAAAAGTGGTATATGTTATCATAGCCATCGTTGTTTTATTTATCGCTGTATTGTTCTGGCGAACCTATTTGCCCGAGATCAAAGAAAGCGAAATCGTTTCCGATCAAATACAGGATAAAAAGCCGTTATTCCAACATAGTCATTTTGTATACGGCGTAATAGCACAATTTTTTTATGTTGCGGCGCAAGTAGGGATAGCTGCACTTTTTATTAATTATTGTACCGAAGCAAAAAATGAAATTGACAATTCAAAAGCAGCTTATCTGCTTTCTATCAGCTTATTGCTTTTCACCATAGGCAGGTTTGTAGGAACCGCACTCATGCGAAAGGTTGCACCCAACAAGCTGCTTACCATTTTTGCACTGGTCAATATTGTTCTTTGTGTAATAGTGGTTTGGGGTAGTGACTGGCTGTCGGTATATTCCCTGATGGCTGTTTTCTTTTTTGAATCCATTATGTTTCCAACCATTTTTGCCCTGGGTGTTAAAGACCTGGGCCACCATACAAAAAAAGGTTCATCATTTCAGATCATGTCTATTGTAGGAGGAGCGCTAATGCCTTATTTTATGGGACTATTGTCGGAAAAAGGTACGGCACAGGCATACATTATACCATTGTTTTGCTTTATTGTGGTAGCATGGTATGGCTGGAAGGGATATAAAATAAAGAGAACATAAAAACGGAAGTGGGGCAGGATGTTACAAGTTGCAGGTTACAGGTACGCCTGGTTAATTATTCAACCGGTAAAATCTGCTCACTAATCATATATAGCTATGTCAAATGTGAAACGTGAGAAGTGAATCACTTCTTTCACCCCGTCCGAACGGTGTTCAGCCGGGCGGGTTTTATCCTCTCACTTTTGACGATAACAACAAAAACCATTACTCCTACTTAATACCAGCTCCCTAATTCGTTTTCCCTTTATCCCTGTTTTTCCTGATCTGCGGTCTCGGCTGGTTTTGTTGCTGCGGTGGGCGTGGCGTATTTTTAGCATTACTCCGGTTTCTATCCTGCTGATCTCTTTGTTCCCTTTGTTTGAATTTCCTTCTCTTATCGTTTTTTTCTAAACTGCGTAAACTAATTTGTCCTACTACATCTACAAAATCCGGCTCCACTTCTTTGGGCTTGCTGCTTACCAGTTCTTCTGTTTCTAATGCTTCGGGTTTTGTGCCCTTTGCATTCATTTCTTTTATTTTGCGTACTGTAACAATGGAAAGTGGATATTGTTTATTGCTGTCGGGCAATATATACCACATGAGGTTGCGGAAAATGTCTTTTTTAATAAGCAATGCATTCCCTTTGGCCGTTTCTAATATATCGGCGTTGTCCGGGAACCCCTGGAGCGCATCTAAATAAGTATCCAGTTCATAGTTCAAACAGCATTTAAGGCGTCCGCATTGGCCGCTTAATTTCGTTTGATTGATGCTCAGGTTCTGGTACCGGGCCGCAATAGTGGTAACGCTTTTAAAGCTGGTAAGCCAGGTGCTGCAACAGAGTTCGCGGCCGCAACTGCCTATTCCTCCTACTTTTGCCGCTTCCTGCCTTGCACCAATCTGCTTCATTTCTACCTTTACCTTAAACTCCGAGGCATATATTTTTATCAGTTCCCGAAAATCCACCCGGCCATCTGCGGTATAAAAAAAAGTAGCTTTTCTTCCATCTGCCTGGAATTCTACTTCCGCAAGTTTCATTTCCAATTTCAACTGCCTGGCAATAGACCGGGCACGCATCAAAGCCTCCGGCTCGCGGGCCTTGTTGTGCTTCATCAGTTCCAGGTCGCGATCACCCGCCCTGCGCAGTATTCTTTTTATTTCAGGATTGTTTTCCTCAACGCCTTTCTTTTTTAGTTGCAGGCGCACCAATTCTCCCGAAAGGCTTACTTCACCCGTATCAAAGCCACTTACACCTTCTACGGTTACCAGATCGCCTTTTTCGTATTGTTGAACAGTATTGTTGCGGTAAAAATCTTTTCTGCTGCCATTGTTAAAGGAAATTTCAACAATTCGGCACATACTGTCTTCATCAGACAAGGGAAGGTTGGTTAACCAATCGTGCACATTCATGCGGTTACATCCGCCGGTGCTGCATCCTCCGTTACTTTTACATCCGTTGGGTTTGCCCCCGGCATTGGTTCCACAGCTACTACAACTCATATTTCGGCATATATTAAATAGTTAATAATAATGCCTGATTAAGGGAATGATGTTACAGTAATTAAAATGCACACTATTATCCTGTTGAGGAACAGCCCGTTTTGGGCTCC
>CAMPJQ010000163.1 GCA_946886925.1 uncultured Terrimonas sp. | reverse complement strand
TGTGGAGGGTATGCCCCTGCTGCGTTATAAAACGGGAGACATATGCATGTTTTTTGAAGAGCCCTGCTCCTGCGGAAGAAATACCATTCGGTTGTCGCCAATCATTGGCCGAAAAAAACAGATGATCAAGTTTAAAGGTACAACGCTTTTTGCCCCGGCCTTGTTCGATCTCCTGAATGGAATGGAAGAGGTAAAAGATTATGTAGCGGAAATATATTCCAATGAAATAGGAACAGATGAAGTGGTGCTGCACCTTCTGCCGTTGCGGTATAGCGATGAATGCGATCATAAAATAAGGGCATATCTCCAGGCCAAACTACGGGTAACGCCTCACGTTAAATACGTTACTATTGAAGAAATGCAGCGCATGCAGTTTTCCGAAGCGGGAAGAAAAGCGGTGAAATTTATAGACAGGAGATAATTTGAAAATCTGCCCGCCGGTAGGGCGGTCGGTACGCGATGAAAGAAGCGTCAGACCGCTGGTGGAAATGCGGGTAGTGTTCCGGCTGATTTGTGATATGGAAGGCTATCCCGGATAGGCGGACTGGCAAACAGCGGATCAATCAACCTGCCGCCGGGAACAAAAATTTGATACATTTACTAATATTTATTTTTTTTGCGGTCGCGTGTAATTTAAAATAATCTTCGTGCAATGATAAATGTAGGAGCCAGAACCCTTTCTTTACAGGATTTTTCTGAGATCATATTCAACAACAGGAAAATTGAACTCAATCACCGGGCGCTTGAAAAGATGGAAGCCAGTTTTCAGTTTCTCAGGAATTTTTCGGATCAAAAACTCATTTACGGCATTAATACAGGTTTTGGTCCTATGGCCCAATACAAAGTAAGCGCCGAAAATGTTTTACAACTTCAGTACAACCTTATTCGCAGTCACAGCTCCGGTAGTGGTCAATATCTTTCTCCTATGCTGGTAAAATCACTCATGCTGGCCAGGCTTAACAGTTTGATGCAGGCACATTCGGGTGTACATACGGATGTGGCGGTGGTATTAAAAGAACTGATCAATAACAATATTACGCCCTGTATTTTTGAACACGGCGGCGTGGGCGCCAGTGGCGACCTTGTGCAATTGGCCCACCTGGCACTGGTACTTATTGGCGAGGGAGAAGTGATCGTGGATGGGGAGCCCCGGCCTACCGCAGAAATATTTAAGAAATTCAACATAAGCCCGCTTTCCGTACACATTCGTGAAGGGCTTGCTATTTTAAACGGCACTTCGGCCATGACGGGAATAGGGCTTCTTAATATTATACAGGCAAAAAAATTAATGCAATATGCAGTAATGCTTTCTGCCATGACCAATGAAGTTGTGGAGGCGTATGACGATCATTTTTCTTATGAACTGAATATTGTAAAAAAACATAAGGGACAAAACAGTGTGGCTGCCATGCTGCGGGATGTATTAAAAGACAGTAAGCTGATCCGCAGCCGTTCCGAATATTTATATAATCCAGACAACATCAAACATGATGTTTTTGAAGATAAGGTACAGGAGTATTATTCACTTCGCTGCGTTACCCAGGTGCTGGGGCCAATTTTTGATACCATTGAGCAGGCTGAAAATATTGTGGTGGATGAACTCAATTCGGTAAATGATAACCCGGTAATAGATCATGAAAATCATAATATCTTTCATGGAGGTAATTTTCACGGCGACTATGTTTCCCTTGAAATGGATAAGTTAAAAACTGCCGTTACCAAGTTGTCTATGCTGTCTGAAAGACAATTGAATTATTTGCTGAACAATAAGCTCAATGAAAAATTCCCGCCATTTGTAAACCTGGGCGTTCTGGGATTTAATTTTGGTATGCAGGGTATGCAGTTTACCGCTACCTCTACCGTAGCAGAAAATCAAACCCTTTCTTTTCCCATGTACGTGCACAGCATTCCCAATAACAACGATAACCAGGATATTGTAAGCATGGGTTGTAATGCCGCGCTGATGGCTAAAAAAGTTATTGATAATGCTTTTGAGGTGCTGGCCATACAAATGATAACTGTATTGCAGGCTATTGATTATGCGGAATGCGCCGATAAATTATCTCCCGCAACAAAAGAAATGTATACTACTGTAAGAAAGATCTTCCCTAAATTTATTGACGATAAGCCGCGGTACAGGGAACTCGAAAAAGTAAAAGAACATTTCCTGCAAAATAATATCAGTTTTTTTGAAACGCATGCGGCGCAGATAGCTATACAGTAGCCATTCATACAAATACATTATTTTACAACAAATTTCTACGGATCAATGAAACGGAGCGTAATAAATTTTTCTCAGATGGGGAATTGTATATGCGAAGTTATCCCGAAGCTAATTCGGGACAGGCATCCGTCCATTAAAAAATAAAAAATATACGGATGAAACGAAGCATGATGAGCCTTCTCACAGAGAGGGGTGTATATGCGCAGTACCATCCGACAAATAAAAAATAAAACAATTACGGATGAAATGTGCATTGGTTACAGGTGGTTCAAGAGGTATTGGCAGGGCTATTTGTATAAAGCTGGCGGCAATGGATTATTATGTGCTGGTGAATTATAAAGCCAACCAGGAAGAGGCTGAAAAAACAATGTCTTTGCTTCGCGAAAAAGGTGGAAACGGGGAATTATTGAAATTTGATGTGGGTAATAAAGAGCAGGTAACACAAGTACTAGGCGGATGGATAGAAAAAAATACAGAAAATAATATTGATGTGCTGGTAAACAATGCGGGCGTAAAAGACGATGTATTACTGATGTGGATGAAAGATGAACAATGGGATAGCGTGATCAATACCAGCCTGAATGGATTTTTTTATGTAACAAAGCTGGTATTGCAAAATATGTTAATGCAGAAATACGGAAGGATCATCAATATCGTTTCCTTATCCGGGTTAAAAGGGTTACCCGGGCAAACCAATTATTCCGCTGCAAAAGGTGGTGTAATTGCTGCAACCAAAGCGCTGGCACAGGAAGTGGGCAGAAGAAACATTACTGTAAATGCTGTGGCGCCCGGCTTTATTAAAACCGATATGACGGAAGGATTAGACGAAAAGCAATTGCGTTCCCTTATACCTGTAAGCCGTTTTGGCGAGCCGGAGGAAGTGGCCCATGCGGTGGGGTTTTTCGCTTCTGCCGAATCTGCTTATATTACAGGAGAAGTATTATCTATAAATGGGGGAATGTATTCTTAAATTTGAAATTTAGGATTTGAGATTTGATCTGCTGGTAGATCAAAGCGCAGTGCTGATGGCTCAGGGCTGACCGCCAAATAATAAAAAATGAACAAACGGGTAGTCATAACAGGTATGGGTATTTACTCCTGCATCGGGAAAAATCCTGATGAGGTAAGAGATTCCCTGTATGTAGGCCGCTCCGGTATTATTTTAGATCCTGTTCGTAAGGAAATGGGCTACCGCTCGGGGCTTACCGGCTTTGTTGAAAGGCCTGTGTTAAAAGGAATGTTAGACCGTCGTTCACGGATCATGCTGCCCGAGCAGGGAGAATATGCTTATATGGCTACGGTGCAGGCATTAGAGCAGGCCAGACTGGATGAGGATTATATGAACGAACATGAAATCGGTATTTTGTATGGCAACGACAGTTCAGCAAAACCTGTTATAGATGCCACCGATATTATGCGGGAAAAGAAAGACAATATGCTTATCGGGTCGGCTTCGGTGTTTCAAACGCTGAACTCTACCATTACCATGAATCTTTCTACCATTTTTAAACTGAGAGGAATAAACTTCACAATTAGCGCTGCATGCGCCAGTGGTTCGCATGCAATTGGATTAGGCTATCATTTTATAAAATCGGGTCTACAGGATTGTATTATTACAGGCGGCGCACAGGAGATCAATTGCTATTCAATGGCCACCTTCGATGCATTGTCTGCTTTTTCTGTTCATGAAGAAGACCCTCAAAGGGCATCACGGCCCTTTGATCGCAGCCGCGACGGGCTGATCCCCAGTGGTGGTGGCGCCACAATTGTTTTAGAAAGTTTGGAATCGGCCATAAAAAGAGGAGCTACAATTCTGGGGGAAGTAATAGGCTATGGTTTTTCGTCAAATGGAGAACATATCTCTAATCCTACGGTAAGCGGCCCGGTACGCTCTCTGCAAATGGCGATGAAAGATGCAGGGATGAATACGGCGGATATAGATTATATTAATGCACATGCTACTTCCACACCGGCAGGTGATGCCAGTGAAGCAAAAGCATTGTATACAGTATTTGGTGAAGGCACAGTTCCTGTAAGTTCTACCAAATCCATGACAGGACACGAATGCTGGATGGCAGGGGCCAGTGAGATCGTATATTCTTTATTAATGATGCATTATGGCTTTATTGCACCAAATATCAATTTTGAGCACCCGGATGAAGATTCCGTTAAATTGAATATTGTAAAAACTACCGCGGAAAAAGATATAAATGTATTTTTGTCGAACTCCTTTGGCTTTGGCGGTACCAACTCGTCGCTGATAGTCAGAAAATGGAGCAAATAGTTGTGTATGAAACAGAAAGAAGAAATCATTGAGAAGATCAACCATTTCCTGTCTGAAGAATTTGAAGTAGATGAAGCCAGGATAACTCCCGGGGGAAACGTAAAAGAGGTTCTTGAGCTCGACAGCCTTGATTACATAGACCTGGTGGTGGTAATAGAAAGTAATTTTTCTTTTAAAGTTAAACCCGAAGATTTTGCAGGCATCACTACTTTCAGCGATTTCTACAATTATGTAATTTCCCGCGTCAATTCTAAAGAACTGGCATAATGCCTTCATGGCGCGGAAAATCCAGCGGAAACAGGTTAGGGTACAGCATTTTTATAGCTGTGCTAAAAAAGCTTGGCGTTCAACCCGCCTATACATTACTGCGCATAGTTAGTTTGTATTATTTTTTATTTGCATGGAAATCTTCCCGCCACATCCTGTATTATTTTCAAAAAAGGTTAGGCTATTCTTTTGGAAGATCAATCGTAACATTGTATAAAAACTATTACTGCTTCGGGCAAAGCCTTATTGATAAAATAGCCATCATGTCGGGTATGGCTAAGCGCTTTTCTTTTGATTTTGACGGGGAGGCACACCTGCACCAATTGGTGAGTCTTCAAAAAGGAGGATTGCTGCTCAGTTCACATATCGGCAACTGGGAAGCCGCGGGGCATTTGCTTGAGCGCTTAAATACCCGCATCAACGTTGTAATGTTCGACGGGGAACACCAGAAGATCAAGGATTATCTTACTTCGGTTACCGGTGAGCGTAGCGCCAATATCATCGTCATAAAAAACGATCTCTCTCATATTTACGCCATAAACGAAGCGTTAAAGAATAACGAACTGGTTTGTATGCATGCCGATCGTTTCGTTGAAGGCAACAGAACCTTAACTTCGGATTTCCTGGGCAAAGCAGCCCGGTTTCCCGCAGGACCTTTTGTATTGGCCGCACAGTTTAAAGTGCCGGTTTGTTACGTATTTGCTATGAAAGAAGGCAGAACGCATTATCATTTTTATTCTACAGGTATAAAAACGTATGATTACGGCGATAAAACAACAGCCATGCACCAAATGCTCAGCGACTTTACGGCTGAAATGGAAAAGAAAGTAAAGCAATATCCTGCACAGTGGTATAATTATTATGATTTTTGGGCAAATGCTGAAGTGGAAAAGGGTTAGAAATAGTAAGTGCTGTCATTTCCCGCGGCGTAAGCACGCTGCCGGACGTCTGTTCGGCCAGGCAAAAATACCTGGCGACGGCAAGGGTTACTGAACTTGCCAGTTACTAAACGAAAATTTAGAAACAGACTCTTAAAAAAAGGCATAGAGTCGGTGCTAACATATATCCTCCGCACCAATTCTATGCCCTATGTGTTTGTTGGCAGCTATGAGTTTATAGCCCACAAACATCAACTACCGGAGAAACCAATTACTTACATTGGTATTGAACGCGAATATTCTGATTATCATAGTTAGCTCCACTAATCAGGTCCTGTGTAAAAATGGGCAATTTTCCTGAATTGATTTTTACAGGTAATTTGTTTGAATTAAATTTTGTAGCGAATCCTGCAGGTGCATTCACGCTATAATCGCGGCTGATAAACATCAGTGTTTTGTTGGTTTGCAACATGCTTGTTTTGTTGGTATATGTTACACCTGGTTTTACCAGATTACCATTGGCATCATAATTATAAGTTGCATTTCTATCTTCCACAATCCTGCCAAAATCATCTATGGTAATATTTGAAGCTCGTACAAAATCGCCGTAAACTGTTTCATCGTCATTATCCGAAGATCCAATGGCATAGTTAAATAGCGAGTCAATAACAGTATTATCATTCACATATACGAATTTATGCCAACGCAGGCCGCCGACCTTACTGCCATCAAATTCTGAATACTTCTCAATATGTGCTTTTAACCGCCCCTGGTTATCATACTTAAAGTAATGACCAAAAGCAGGATACGCATCAACAGATATAGTGTATTTGCTGGATGAATAGTCAATAGCAATAAGTTGTCCTTGGGAATTATACCTAAAACTGGCGGTATCATCAAAAAGCAGGTCGTATATAACATCACCAGCCCAAGGATTATAATAGTAC
>CAMPJQ010000162.1 GCA_946886925.1 uncultured Terrimonas sp. | reverse complement strand
TGGTAAAGATCATGGATGAGTTAAGAGCGCAATGCCCGTGGGATAAAAAGCAAACGATACAAACATTGCGTTCGCTTACCATTGAAGAAACCTATGAACTGACAGATGCCATAACGGAGGGTAACTGGAAAGAGATCAGGGAAGAACTGGGAGATATTTTGCTGCATATTGTTTTTTATGCTAAAATAGCCAGTGAGCAAAAGCAATTTTCATTAGAGGACGTTATTAATGGCGTATGCGAAAAACTGATCTTCCGGCATCCTCATATTTATGGAGATGTGCAGGTGAAAAATGAAGATGATGTGAAACGCAATTGGGAAAAATTAAAATTAAAAGAAGGAAAAAAATCCGTTCTGGGCGGTGTGCCGGCGGCGCTTCCTGCAACGGTAAAAGCCATGCGGTTGCAGGAGAAAGCAAAACAGGTAGGATTTGAATGGGATAACCGCGGGCAGGTTTGGGAAAAAGTGGAGGAAGAGATGCGGGAATTGCAGGAAGCCATTGTGGATGGCAACACTGAAAGCATTGAAGATGAATATGGCGATCTTGTATTTTCACTCATTAACTATGCACGATTTTTGCATATTGACGCTGAAAATGCATTGGAGCGAACCAATAAGAAATTCATTGACCGGTTTACCCGTATGGAGCAGGCGGCAATAGCCAAAGGCAGGAATTTATCGGAAATGTCGCTTGGAGAAATGGATGAAATCTGGAACCAGATTAAAAAGCAAAAAACTGAATCTTGAAAAAATTCTGGACAGATATATTGTATAACAACGGTTACCTGCTTATTGGGGCGGCATGGCTTTTTACATTATCTTTTATCTTCAGTAATTACTGGTCTTATACTTCTTCGCCTGGCGGGGTAAAAAAATCTCTTGAGAAATATATCTGGCGGAATGAGCAAAATTTCGATTCATTTTTAAGAGACACGGTATTGCTGGGCCGGATCCTTAATAAAAAGGAAAATGAAGCTGAGGTGCAACGCATCACCCAACAGGAATATAAAGTTTTTTTGTATGATGAAGTAGTTCCCGGAACCTACAACCTTTTATTCTGGAATACACAATCTGTTTTACCGGAGAATGATTTATTGCAGAAAGAACAACCCAGGTATATCGCTTCCCTGGCTAACGGGCAATATGAAGTGATACGAAAAAAAATCATCTACCAGGGCCGGTCTATTATTGCTTTATACCTTCTGCCTGTCCGCCGGCAGTATGTACTGGAAAGTGAATACCTTAAGAACGGTTTTGTTAATCATGCCAATATTGAAGAAAATTATGCACTTGTATTTACACCTACCCAATATCCGATACAAAGCATCAACGGTACAACGCTTTTTTATCTTCAGCCTAAATCTTTAATTGAACAGCGCAATAACGACTGGTTAACCATGCTGTTAAGGATATTGGGGGCCTTACTTACGCTTTTCTTTTTTCATAATGTGGCGGTAGCTATTTCAAGATTTGCCGGGGCTGTTGCAGGCGTATCTTTCATGGTTATTTTAATGATAGGTTTACGTGTGTTAAGTTATTTTTTCCCTGTACCTGCCAATTTCCGCCAGTTCGAATTATTTGACCCCGTTATATACGGCTCCAGCCTCATATCGCGTTCTTTAGGAGATCTGCTGATCAACAGCATCCTCTTTTTTTGGCTGGTGCTTTTTGCAAGGATCCGGTTATCAAAGCAAAATATCCGCCTGCAAATACCAGGTATTGGCTTGCGCCGGGCAGCAATTATAGCCCTGGCCCTGGTAATGGTAGTAGCCACGCTCATTGGCGGACATGTAATACGAAGCCTGGTTGCCGATTCACAAATTTCATTTGATGTTACCAATTTCTTCAGTCTTAATATTTACAGTGTATTTGGATTTATTGTATTATGCTGCGTGTCGCTGGGATACTTTATTTTTTCACAGGCCGTCTTAAAAGCCATCAGTATATTAAACCGCAAGTCGCGCTACAATCCCATACTGATCATTTCCATTATTGGATTATTGGGGCTGAGTGTAAGAATGAGCAGTCCTTATATCTTGTTTGAATTGTGCATGCTGAGCTGGTTGATATTGTATGTATACCTTATGAGCAAAGTGGAGCTCAGTTTGAAAAAAACAAATTTCCTGGTAGCGAATGCCCTTTTCTGGTTGTTTATTTTTTCTGCATCCATTGCTTCTATTATTATTTTTCAGAATCGTTCGCGGGAGCTGGAATTACGGAAAAGAACAGCAGAGAAATTAGTGATGCAGGCCGATCCTTCCAGTGAGCGGTTATTAAATATAGCCATACAAAGTTTCAGTAATAATTTTTTTCTTACCCATCTCTGGCGGCTTCACGATCCTGTACAAAGCGCTATATTTAAAGACAGTCTTATTAACGCCAATTTTACGCCCTATCTTAATAAATACGATACGGAACTTTTTTTTTATGATGCGGAAGAACGGCCTATTCCCAGTGGTGAAAGATTAACCTTTGATGAATTAAATACAATCTACTCTGTACAGGGCAAAGACACCAAGATACCCGGACTTCGCTATTACGAAACGGCCTTCGATAAATTCAGCTATATCTATCTTAAAGAAATCAAGGATAGCGCTCATGCTACAAAGTCCTATTTTTTTATGCTGTCGAATCCTAAACGATATCGCAGTGAGGCATTGTATCCCGAATTGTTCAGGCAGGCCGAAGATTATTCATTTGAATATGCGCCGGATTATGCCTATGCTATTTACGACAGTGGCGCTTTACAGGTATATGTTAACGACTATAGTTTTCCTACCGCCTTAACGGAAAATGATCTGCCCAAACAGGAATTTTTCGAAAAGCTGGTCAATGGCTATAGTGAATTGTGGTACAAGTCGGGTAATAAAGTAATTATTATAACACGGAGAAGCAGCTTCATAATGGAAGCCATTACGCTTTTCGCGTACCTGTTTTGTTCTTTTCTTTTGCTGGTAGCCTTGTTTCAGATAGCAAGCATCATTATTCAGTCGGGCTTCCGATGGCGGGCCTTGCGTGAGATCACCGATTTTAATATCCGGTCGCAGATATACGGCACTGTGATTTTTGTAAGCGTATTTTCTTTTATTGTAGTAGGCGCGGCCACTATTTTATTTTTTACAGCTTCCTATAATAAGAATAACCGCGATAAGCTGAGCCGGTCAATACAGGATATATCTGCTGCTTTAAAGAATAAGGTTAGCGATCACAGGTTGATGGATGATATAATGCAGGTGTATGATTCTGCTTACGGCAAATCGGTGCGGCAGCAAATTACAGAAATGGCGCAACTGCACAATGCGGATGTTAATCTCTATAACTCCGATGGCTCGCTCCAGATCTCTTCCCAGCCTTTTGTATACAACAAGGGCGTATTAAGCCGTATGATGGATCCGCTTGCCTTTTATAATCTTAACCGGCAAAAGAAGATCCAGTATGTGCAGGAAGAAAAATATGGTAAAATGAATTACCTCAGTATTTATGTGCCGGTGTTGGCCGATAACAGGAAAACCGTTGCGTATCTTAATATCCCTTATTTCAATTCTCAAAACCGCCTCAAGCAGGAGATATCGAGTTTCCTGGTTACCATCATCAACCTTAATGCCTTTATCTTTCTGTTATCCGGTATTATTGCATTGTTCCTTACCAACAGAATAACCGGTTCTTTTACCCTGATCAGCGCAATGATGAAGGACGTGAATCTCGGTAAGCATAATGCAGAAATTGTTTGGACTAAAAAAGATGAAATTGGCGGATTGGTAAAAGAATACAATAAAATGGTTCAAAAGCTGGAAGAAAGTGCGGTGGCTTTGGCAAAAACAGAAAGAGAAGGAGCGTGGCGTGAAATGGCAAGGCAGGTAGCGCACGAAATTAAAAATCCGCTTACACCTATGAAGCTGAGTATACAATATTTGCAAAAAGCCATTAACAATAATGCACCCAACGTTAAGGAGTTGTCTTCGAATGTAGCTCAAACCCTTGTTGAACAGATAGATCATTTGTCGAGGATAGCTTCCGAATTTTCGCAATTCGCTAACATCGGAAACGCCAGGAACGAAGTTTTCGACATGAATAAGCTTTTAAATTCACTGGTATATCTTCATGATGTGCAGGAAAGAGTAACTGTTCAGTGGGAACCTGCTGAGGAGCCTTTATTGGTTGACGCAGATAAAACCCAAATCAACAGGCTGTTTACCAATCTTTTGCAAAATGCCATAGAAGCTATTCCTGAAGACGAAAATGGGTCGGTTATTGTAAAAGAAAAAAGAAACGCGCATAACGTAACCATTAGTATCACCGATAGTGGTTTAGGCATTCCAAAAGCAATGCTCATCAATATATTTACGCCTAATTTTACCACAAAAACTTCGGGTACTGGTTTAGGGCTGGCAATATGTAAAGGCATCGTGGAACAATCGCGGGGAAGTATTTGGTTTGATACCGAAGAAGGAAGAGGAACTACATTTTATGTGGAGTTGCCTCTTCATGAAAATGGTACGGTGTCCTGATGAGCAGCCGGGTGGCAGGGGGTGAAGGTTTCAGGAGAGCAGGTTACAAGGTTTCAGGGTCCAGGGTCCAGGGTTGTCCTTTCAACATGCACCTTGTAACATGTACCTTGTAACTTTCAACATGCACCCTGTAACTTTCTCAAATTCCTTTTTTCTCTTTTCTCTTTTTTATGAATGCTTCAAACTCAGGCAGGCTATAGCTGCTGAGATTGCTTTGCTTTGTTAATCCCGCTTTTTGTGCGGCAAGCACACCATAGCGAATATCTTTATAGCCTTCTGTATTGTGTGCATCCGGATCAATGGAAATAATGGCGCCTTTTTCCAATGCGTAATCTATCCAGCGCCAGTCTATGTCTAAGCGACGGGGGTGGGCGTTTAATTCTATTACTACATCATGATCCACGCATACATCAATCACTTTTTTATGGTCTACAGGGTATCCTTCCCGGCTCAGCAGCAATCTTCCGGTCATATGCCCCAGTATGGTGGTGTATGGATTTTGAATGGCTGTGAGTAAACGCAGCATAGCCTTATCTTCCGTCATTTTAAGATTGGAGTGAACAGATGCTATTACCAGGTCGAAAGTACTTAATACCTGGCTGCCGTAATCGAGGTTACCGTCATTCAGAATGTCGGATTCAATGCTTTTAAATATTTTGAAAGGATAAAGTTTTTCATTCAGGGAGTCAATATAAAGATGCTGCTCTTTTATCCTGTCTTCTTTCAATCCATTGGCATAAAAGGCCGATTTGCTGTGATCGCTGATCACTAAGTATTCAAATCCTTTTTCAATGGCTGCATTTGCCATATCCTCCACGCTTTGCCTTCCATCACTCCAGTTGCTGTGGCTGTGAATAATGCCTTTTACATCTTCCGGCCGAATAAGTACGGGCAACGGTCTGTCCATAGCAGCGGCTATAATCATTTCTTTTTCCCGGAGGCAGGGCAGGATATAAGGAATGCCTGCACTTTTAAAAATATCTTCTTCGCCGCTATACGTTTGCATGGCCGGAAATCTTTTTTCCCACTCGTTTAAAAATGCGCCTGCGCAATTGGTGTGAAATAAAATACTCCCGAAGTTTTCAGTGCGGGCAGTATAAAATGCAATGGCAACATTGTTTTCTGCTTTAAGACGGATACCCGTTTCATTTTTTTCAGTAACAGAAAATGAATGCGCTAAAAAAAACGGTTCCAGTTCACTATTGCCTGCAGTGCTTACCCATTCCAGTATGTCAATGGTTTCCGATTGTCTTGCAAAAGCACCCGTATGTTCAAATTGATGGTTGGGAAATTGTTTTTGAAGTTGCTGGTGCAGTTGCAGGGCATAAAGTTCTATTTCGGCATACAGGTAACTTCCTTTGCTGCGCAGGTAAAATTCAATATAGGTTTTTACATTTTGCTGCGTCTTTTCCCCGAACCCTTTAAAAAGCAACAACCTGTTTTCGTTGCATGCATACAATAATTCCCCAATCGTTTCCAATCCCATTTCCTTCCATATAATAGCGATCTTTTTGGGTCCCAATCCTTTTATGTTCAGCATTTCCAGTATACCCGCAGGTGTTTTTTGCAGGTATTCTTCCAGTGCATTTAATTTCCCCGTTTGCCTGATCTCCATGATCTTTTTACCAATAGCGTCGCCAATGCCTCTTATGGAAAACACTTTATCATCGGGCAGTTCAGTTAACTCAGCAGGTATTTTTTCTATGGTATAAGCTGCCACTGCATAGGATTTTGCCTTGAAACTGTTTTCGCCGTGAATATCCATGAGTTTGGAAAGCAAAGAAAAAACATCTGCTATTTGTGAATTATCCATATCGGTAAAAGTTGGCTATTAAATTACAGAATAAAGCTTTCGGTATGTGTAACAATAAAAAAAAGTCCCGTAACCGGGACTTTATATTTTTCGCTCTGTAGAGAGAAGCTAAGCTTATTTTTTCTTAGCAGCTTTCTTAGCAGCTTTTTTAGGAGCAGCTTTCTTAGCAGCTTTTTTAGGAGCGGCTTTTTTTGCAGCTTTCTTAGGAGCGGCTTTCTTAGCAGCTTTTTTAGGAGCGGCTTTTTTAGCAGCTTTTTTTGCTGTTGCCATGTTTTTTAGAATTTAATGGTTAGTTAATAAT
>CAMPJQ010000161.1 GCA_946886925.1 uncultured Terrimonas sp. | reverse complement strand
AGGCCCTGGAAAACTGCCAGCGCGGCTTCGCCAACCTGAGGGAAGCGCCCTGGATGATCAATCCGTTTTGGATGAGGAACTAGATGTGCGGTCTCTTGAAAGGGCTTTGAAAAACGTGGAATACCGCTTGCAAAAACTAGAAGCGGAACTTAGAAATAAGGATTGGGGCAAAGTAGAAAATGCTTACCGGAAAGCCATTGACAATATAAACTGGAAGCAGATAGAGAAAGATACCAGGCATGCGCTGGCAGATGTGAATAATAGGATAGAGCTTGAAAATGATATTCATTTAGATAATATAAAACTGCAACTGAACAAGACCAAAATAATGGTAGATCAGAATCTGAAACAAATGCGGCTCAGCCTTGATCACGACCTTAAAATAAATTTGCAAAATGCTACATTGGGTTTGCAGAAAGCCAAAGTATCCTTACAGCGGTTGAAAGCCTTTACAAACGACCTGGAAAAAGACGGGCTAATAGAAAACGGCAAGCCTTATTCCATTGAAATCAAAGACGGTGATTTATATATCAATGATGTGAAACAGTCTAAAAAGGTTACTAAAAAATACAGGGAAAAATATAAAGAATACTTTGAAAACAACGGCAACTTTAGAATACAACACTCCAACGAAAGAAAAGAGCGGCAGGGTGGGGAAGAGCTGATATGAGGGAGGTAAGAGGGTAAGTGGTAAGAAAGTAAGATGGTAAGAAAGTAAGAGGGGAGAGGTTGCTAAAACCGCGGTACGGGGCATTGCGTTTGCCTTAAGCTTTGGTTATACTGGTTGTAGTAACCATTGTACAACAACGCAAATTCAGATGCTCCCCGCATATTGTTATAATTTTTGAGGGATGAGGTAGTAGCATCATAAGTGAACATAAGCCTTACCGATTTCCATTGAAAACCGATCATTGGAATAACCGCATCGCTGCCACGGTAATACAGGCCACCGATCACCTGTTTTTCTCCATCGCCCGATAAATTATAATTGGCATGCAATCCGAGCGTCAGTTCTTTTGCTTTTGCCTGCGTGGTAAAATAAGCGCCGGGGCTTACAATTACCCTGTCGTTTACTTTCAGCACGGCATCTGCAAAGGCGATATACCTGCGCGCTATAGCATTATCGTATCCCAAAGCACTATTGAAAAATGATTCTTTGGGGCTGTTTACATGGTGTACGGAAACACCTGCATGAAGGTAAATATTGTCTGTTGGAAAATAAGCATAGTTCACACCAACCTGCACATCAAGATAGTTGATATTTGTTGCTGCAAAATTTTCTCCGCTCGGAGCGCCTGCGTCAAAAAATTTACCATTCCACTGGCTGTCGAATGTAAACTTTGTTACATCTACTCTTTTGTTTGCCCAGCCAATATTAAATCCAACGGAAAGCAATCCTGTACTTCCCAGCATTTGATGATATGCAGCAGAGCCATAAACCTTGGTGGAAGTAAGATTACCGCTTCCCGCAACATCACGCAATATGGCACCCCCCAGTCCTACCCAGCCCGATTCAAACCTGTCGCGGAATGCCTGCGCATCTCCATAAATACTCATGGTTTTAAATTGTGCAGGGATGCTGGCCCATTGCTGGCGGTAATTGGCACCAAGCCGGTAATCATGTTCGGGTAAAAAACCGGTATTGGCAGGGTTGGTGGTTAGCGGAGAATTGAAGAATTGTGAGAAATGCAGATCCTGTGCACAAACGAAAGACGGCAAGCCAATTCCTATTAACAATGTGAATATAAAAATTCGCGTTGTTGTACGGTTATGCTTAGTGATCCGCTCCGTCAAAATGCGTTTTGCATTCCGCGCCCATGAACATCGTGTATGTAATAAAGATAAAAACATGTCCATAACCTCCTTTGTATTCGTCAGTCTCCAGGCAGTCAGATCTTAAATTTGAAATTTAAAATTTCAAATTCTTCCCTTATCTCAGCAACGTAATATCTCCCTTTTTGGTTGCTTTACTTCCATCAGTGAATTCTACTTCCAGCGTATAAGCATATGCATCCATAGGTTGCAAAACGCCCTTGTATTTTCCATCCCATCCCTGGTTGCGGTCCGTGGTTTGATATACCAGTTGCCCCCACCTGTTGTAGATACGGAAAACCATTTTCCCAATAGCATATCCTCTCACAAATACCTTATCATTTGTGCCATCGCCATTGGGTGAAAAGGCATTGGCTACAGCAATTAACGGAGATACAATTGCCGATACGGGCTGGCAAATTGTATCGGCGCAGCCATACTGGTTATAGGCAATAAGACAGGTATTAAATTCACCCGTTGAATTAAACTGGTGTACCGGGTTAACTTGTACTGAAGTATCTCCATCACCAAAATACCATTTATAACTTACGGCATTCATTGAAGTGTTGGTATAAGTGGTTAGCGTATTTTCCTGTGGTTGTGTGGGGCTGAAAGTAAAACCTGCTGTGGGTCCTAACCGTACATTAATGGTAAAAAAGGCAGAGTCGGAAATATTACAGGTCATAGAATCCACCACTAATAATTTTACCCGGTACACGTCCTCCGTATTGTAGTCATGCTCAGGAGAAAATTCGGTTGAAGTAGTGCCATCGCCAAAATCCCAGTAAAAAGATTGACCGGCTTCTGATATATTATTAAAGATAGCATGGTGTGGCACGCATCCTTCGGCCGGGGTTTCAAATTTTGCTTCAACATTAGGCGCTACACGCATTTGAAGCGTAAATGTATCGGGTGCATTGCAATAATTGGTATCTGCCAGCGAAAGTTGCACATTATAGGTTCCGGCTGCAGGAAATTCGTGTTGTATTTTACCCGGTCCTGCGGTTACCGGTGCAGAACCATCGCCAAAATCCCATGTAAATGTACTGTCGTGAAAAGGTTTACCAGGTGGCGCCACAGAGGTATTCGTAAATTCAAAGTTCAGGCTTTCGCAGGGGAGCAATTTAGCGGCAGTTGCTCCAAGTTCCGCCCTGTCCGTTCGTACCCGGATGGTTGTGTATGCCGTATCACTTATAATACATTTACTGGAATCTATAGAGATCAGCGTTACACCGTAAGAACCAACAGTATTATAAGTATTGCTGGTGGTGGGAACGGTAGTAGTATCTTTATTGCCATCGCCAAAATCCCAGATATATAATTTCCCTTTTTGTAAGGTATCCATAAAATCTACTTTAACAGGTACGCAGCCATAGTTCCTGTACGGTTTTCCATCTATAGTAGGCCGGATGCCATTGGTTACGCCGGAAAAATCCATTTCAATTTTTACCGCTGCAAGATTGCATTCGTTGGGGTTTCCCGATTTCGGACGCCATACGCCCGGCGTGGTGGGGAAAGTACTTTGGGGGAACCTCGATATAAAACAGGCAGCACATATAGACTGGTAAATGACACCATTGGCGTCAAAACGGCTGGTGCCGCCATCCACATGATCCCCGAAACCACCTTTTTGTCCGTAAAATGCACCAAACAAAATATCTTTTGCATCTTTCTCCAATACAAAGAAATAAAAATCACTCCCATCCGTGTTACAGCCATTGGGTAATACATCGCAGTTTTTTGTGGGCATCCCAAAAGTTCCGGAAGTATGAAACGGATCATCCCCGCTGGGATTTAATCTGCCACCCCACCCGGCTACATATACGTTTTCACATTTGTCTACCGCAAAGGCCACAGGTGAAATATTAAAGGTTGCAGTGCCACTTCCAAATACGGTTGAATATACACTTGCCGAAAGATCGGGCTGCATTTTTACGATAAATTGTTTTGTGCCGGGATTATTGTACACTCCGGGACTAACCGGCCAGGCGCCCAGGGTAACACCCATTACATAGGGAAATCCTTTTTGGTCGAATTTCAAACCATATATGGCATCCATATTGCTTGTGCCGAGATAGCTGGCTTTTTGCAAAGCGCCTGTATTATTGAAAACGGCTATAAAAGCATCTGCGGTACCTCCCTGGTAGGCCGGCGCTATAACACCAGAAGCAGGTACACCGGGCAGGTTGTTGCTTTTGGTTGATCCACCTACATAAATATCGTTGCTAAGGGGGTTAAGCGCCAGTACAAAAGTGCCGTCATCATCGACACCGCCAAATAATGTGCTGAACAATACAGTTCCCACATCAGGTGCAATTTTCATTACCACCCCATCCTGTTTACCTGCCCTGGTAGCTTGAGATGCCCCGCTGGTTACGGGAAAGTTATCCGATTGCGTACAACTGGCAATATAAATATTGTCACTGTTGTCCAATATTACTTCGCTCCTTGAATCATCACCATAAAAAACGGACACGCTGTTGGGCGACCTGGAAGTAGATATATTCACTCCGTCTGAATTGGACCCGCCTATTCTTTTTGATCCAACGAGTGCAGTTCCGTTGTTATTGAGTTTTGTTACAACGATGTCGAATCCGCCTCCTGTTCCCAATTTATTATCTGCAGGTTGGAGTGGATAGCCATCCCCGGAATTGGTTCTGCCCAGTATTACAAGGTTACCCTGACTGTCTTCGATAAGGCTATGTGGCTGATCGGCTCCGCCGCCGCCAATATATGTAGCATACAGCCTGTTGTTGCCGCTGCCGTTAAATTTCATAATACCAATGTCAAAAGATTCTGTGCCGCTTCCTCCACCATAATTGGTTTGAAAAGCGCCTGTAGAAACCGGGAAGCCGGGACCAAAAACAATGCCTCCCGAATATAAGCTTCCATCCGAACCATAGGTTGCCGTAAATCCCCACTGGCTTGAGGCGCTGCCTGTAAACGTGGCAAATATTAGAGTGGGATCTATTACCAGTATTTGCGACGGATCATATTGCCTCACCTTTAGTTTCACTTTATCCCTGCCTTCCAGTACATACCTGCAATCCACTTCATTTTTTCCTGCATTGCCAACCTGGTAAGAATAGGGGGATAATTCTTTTACATCGCCCACCGATGTTTTGATATACAGTTCCCGGTTTTTGATCTGCAATTTATCCACCCCCTCGTATTGCATAACAATATCATCAACGTTGGCTCCCGGGTAAACAACAATATCGTATTTTAATTGGCCGCCCTGTGCATAATAACGTACATCAATATTGGGGTAAACATTTTTATAGGTAACCGCCTGGAATATTTTGCAGTTGGCCGCCCATTTGGAAGGATCATTGCCGGTAAAATAATTTTCATAAGAATTAACCGGTTTTTCACTTATTACCGTGGCATTGGTATTGGCTCCCGCAAAACGCATATTATATGCGTGTGAGCGCAAAATAATGCCGGCATCAGGATCCGTTATATCGCCATGAGAAGGGCGGGGGTGAGCCGACCGGTTGCTTGTTTTTGGATCTGTTTCACCTTTGGCTGAATGCCCGTGTATGCGATCTGAAATTTGCTCCATATCATCTTCATTATGCAGCAATACAGTAAACCCGTTTCGTTCAAGATAAAAGGCACCATTATTGATTACGCCCCTGAAGAGAACAGCATCGTTCCACTGACCTTTGTTTTCGGTAAACTCAACAGCCTGCTGGGCAAAGATGGCCAGGGTATTAAATAGTAAACAAACAAGAAGTATGTGGGATTTAGATTTCAACTTTAGTTTCTTATTAAATGTACAGATTCCGATAGCGAATTTAACCCTAATTATATATTTACGATATCTTACTCCACAGGGTTTGTCCTTTTTGATGCTGAAGATAGTTTTTTAACTTCAAGTTAACTGCCATACCCAGTTCGGGGTCATCATTTAGTATATTTTCCGCATATTGTTTGGCTAAATCTAACAAATGTTTATCCTGCACAATACTCGCCAGTTTAAAATTAAGCATGCCGCTCTGGCGCGTGCCTTCGATATCCCCGGGTCCCCGTATTTCAAGATCCTTCTCTGCTATAATAAAACCATCATTGGTGGCACACATCATTTTCAATCTTTCCCTTGCATCGGCAGTTAACTTATTGCCGGTAAGTAAAATACAATAACTTTTTTCTCCTCCTCTTCCCACCCGGCCGCGCAACTGGTGTAACTGCGACAACCCAAATTTTTCTGCGCTTTCAATAACCATCACCGTTGCGTTGGGAACGTTTACACCTACTTCAATAACAGTGGTAGACACCATGATCTGAGTGTCCTTTTGTATAAAACGTTGCATGTTTGCATCCTTTTGCGCCGCATTCATTTTTCCATGCACCATACTTACCCAGTATTTGGGTTCCGGGAAGTAAGCTTTCACATTTTCATAACCTTTCATCAGGTTTTCATAATTCATTTTTTCACTTTCTTCAATCAGCGGAAAAATGATATATGCCTGTCGTCCTTTTAAAATTTCGGCTTTTATAAAATCCATCACCTGCGAACGGGCGGTTTCATAGCGATGAACGGTGGTAATGGGTATTCTTCCGGGCGGAAGTTCATCCATGATGCTGTAATCAAGATCGCCATAGGCCGTCATTGCCAAGGTTCTCGGGATAGGCGTTGCCGTCATCACCAGCATGTGCGGGGGAATTTCACTTTTCTCCCACAGCTTGGCTCTCTGCGCCACCCCAAAACGGTGCTGTTCATCTACTACGGCAAAACCAAGCTTATTAAACTGCACCTGGTCTTCTATGAGGGCATGCGTACCAGTTAGTATATGAAGACTTCCGTC
>CAMPJQ010000160.1 GCA_946886925.1 uncultured Terrimonas sp. | reverse complement strand
ACTTCTACTTTATCGCCATACAATTGTCCTACCTCAACAGGTTTTTTGCGTGCAACCCATTTGTCGCTCTCCTTTACTGCTACCATTACAAATTTCCCCTTGTCATCATTTTGCATAGTGTTTACGGGAATGGTGATCACGTCTTTAGCCGTATAATCCTGGATCTTTACCAGGGCAATCTGGTTTGGACGAAGCGATTTGTCAACGGGCATTTTTGCTTCAATATAAAATGAACGGCTGTTGGGATCAATTAACTTACCGGCCACCGATATTTTTGTGGTAAAAGTTTTATTTCCCAGGTCAGGAAAATTAACCAGCATCTTACTTCCTACACCCACACGATCCAAATAATTTTCAGGCACCTGTGCTACAATTTTAAGGTCGTTTGTATTAACAATGCGTATTTGAGGCCCACCCTGGAACAATTCGCCGACTTTTATATTTACAACTTCAGCTACACCCGACATTTCAGCATATACATTAGAGAAGGACGACTGTTCCTGTGCAGTTGCAATTTGCTTTTCAATGGATTCCACATTGTTCTTTGCACTCAGCAATTGTACTTCGGTACCAATACTTTGATCCCACAGGTTTTGCTGGCGTTTTAGAATATCCTTAGCATATGACAGTTGTGAATTCAACTGATCAATCTGTTTTTGCGCCATTGCATTGTCCAGCTTTAAAAGCAATTGACCTTTCTTTACATAGTCGCCCTGTTTAATATATATGGCTTTTACCAATCCACCCTGTCCGCGTGGCGCCACATAGGCAATATTGGTGGCATCTATACGTCCCTGGAGATCTATATAATGTGTAAAGCTGCCGGTTTCAAGCGGTGCAATTGCCACAAGCTTCGCGTTTTCTTTTTTCTGTGAAGGATCGAGCGTAATGATCTCTTCTTCCAGAGCGGAAATTTTATCGCTTAGTGCTTTTTGATCTTCCTTCATTTTATCCAACTGTGCTTTTTTCTCAGCAACAATTTTATCTTTTCCGTTTTCAACTTTAGTAGTTGTTCCACCACATGCCGCCAATAATACCAATGCTGTTATTACCGAAGCGGTTTTTAAAACGTTTTGCATATACCTGGTTTTATAAGTCATTCAATAGTTGTATTTAAAAATTATAATCTTCCTGTTGCCTTTATATAATCTATCCTTGCGATGATGGCGTTATATAAAGCATTTATGTAGTTGGTTTGCGCTGCCTTCATATCGGTTTGGGCCTGGGTGATCTCTGTATTGGAACCCGTACCAACTTCAAATTTTTTCTTTGTTTGCTGAAACACTGTTTCGGCGAGTTCCATGTTTTTCTTTTGGTAATCTATGGTGGAAACAGCCGAACTAAAGTTGTTTCGTGCGGTTTCAATTTCGTTGTCGATATTATTCTTCAGTGCTTCCCGCTGGTTAACGGATTGCTCCAGGGCAAGTTTGGCTTTGGCTATACGAGCGTTGGCCGCCATACCTGTGAATATGGGAATATTGAGCTGGAGTGTAAAGGCAGAAATATCAAACCAGTCGCCTTTTTGCAAAAAATCAAATTTGTTGCGCTGTGCGTTCTTATTGTAGTAACCATTCAGCGATAAGGTAGGCAGTTTGGCCAATTTATACCTGCGCACATCATATTCGCCCAAAGCCACACCAAGATCGGCGTACTGATAATCCTTACGCTGCGCATAATTGAAATCACTCAATTCCAGGATGCCGTTCTTAATCTGCTCATCATTCAATGAATCCGTGAGCATAAGAGAATCTTTAACAGGCATGCCCATTAAAACTTTCAGGCCCAGGTAACCATTTTGTATTTGATTCAATGCATTTACTTTTTCAGTTTGCAGATTGGCCAACTGAACCGACAGCTTGTCGAGGTCTAATTTTTCAGCAAACCCATTTTCATGCATGATCCTGGTGTCGTGCTGCAGTTTATCAAGCAGCTCTATATTGGCATCCAGCAATTCTATTTGCGTTTTGCTCACTATTAGCTGATAATATATTTTGTATATATTGGCTTTTATGGTTTCTTCTGTTATTTCAGCTTTCTTCTCCTGGAATTTGATAAGGGTTTCCCTTGCCTGCAATCCTACGAACACCTGCCCGTCAAACAATATCTGGTTCAATGATATTCCGCCTGTAGCCCCCCATTTTACACCAAATGCCAGCTTTTCAAACGTGCCGGGTTGCCCCCCAAAAAATTCTGCCGGAACAAGACTTACCGGGAGCTTTGCATTATATACCAGCGATCCATTGGCGCTGATCTGCGGATAAGCCATGCCGGTAACTTCCCTGTTGGTTTGTTGCTGCACCTGTATATCCAGTAAAGCATTTTTTACCTCAACATTATTCTCTTTGGCATAATCAAGAGCCTGCTGTATTGAAAAAGCATGCACTTCCGGTGATTTCACTTGCTGTGCCTGTACACTTGCTGAACATATCGCCACAAATATCATTAATCCCCACTTTGCCGGTTTCCATTCTTTCATCTGTTTATTTTTTAGTTTGGTCAGATATAGCGCTATAAAACTTTATAGTAATGGCTGTAAAATTTTATGACTTATTTTATTTAGTGATTTTTTTGTCGTTTCAAAAGATATTTCTGGACGAGCTTTTGCCCTTTGGCAGTAGTGATGCCATATAAAAAATGGATCGTTACTTCCTCTATTACTGCACCCAGATTGTATTTACCAAGGGGATAGAGATCGGGACTGAACATCATAAATACAGAAGCCAGCCTGAACCGCGACATGATCTCCGTATCAATTTCGGGGCGGTACAACTGCACTGCAATACCCTGTTCCAGGTTTTCCTTTATCAGCTTATATAAAAATTCATTTTTGTGGTCGGCAATCTTCTTATAGGCAGCCGGATGATATTTCTGCAGGTCGTACATGATCGTAGGATTCATGGTTTTCAGCATTTCCTGCACCATATCTGTAGCCACCAAAATTTCATGAACCGGATTTTCGCTTTCTTCCCTGTGGATGCAGCATTCATTGGTATTACTGCTAACTACTATATCTATCGCACTATCCACCAGGGCATCCTTATCTGCATAAAACTGGTAAATGGTTTTTTTACTGATGCCCAGTTGAGATGCGATTTCATCCATACTTATACTGCGGATCCCGTATCTCAAAAATAAGTCGTGCGCCTTCTGCGCTATTCTTTCCTGTATCTCCATAGCTTCCAAATCGGGGACAAAACTATGGAAACTTTTTTTGTTACCAAAGTTTCCTGAGTTTTTTTATGTATTTTTTGATGAACGGTAAATACAGGACAATCTTCCGCGTATCATAAAACCGATGAGCTTGTTTTATGGTACAAAAGGGGAAATTATAAGCCAATAGGCAACAATAGTATGCTTAGGTTAATTTTACATCTCTAAAACATACCTGATGGCTACAAAAAACTGGTTAAAAAATTTATTACAGATTTTTTTGCAAGGGTTAATTATCCTTGCACCTATTGTTATAACAATCTGGGCATTAACTTCGTTATTCTATTTTGTAGACAGGATTCTACCTGATATTTTCGAAAGCATGATCCCCGAGTTTTCAACGTACTACCTGCCGGGCATGGGGTTTATAGTAGCGCTTCTCATCATCTTTACAGTAGGCTATATATCTTCTTCCTTTGTAGTAGGAAAACTGGTGGAATTGTTTGATAGTGTGCTGCAAAAAACGCCCGGCATAAAAATAATTTATACTACACTGAAAGATTTCTTTGAGGCGTTTGCCGGTAATAAAAGAAAATTCGATAAAGCAATACTCGTATCCGTTTCTGCGGCAGACGTATGGCAGATTGGTTTTATAACGCAGCAGGAAGTGCAGGAGTTTGGGCTGAATGAATTTGTGGCTGTATATGTTCCCCAGTCCTATGCTTTTGCCGGACATCTTTATTTTGTAAAGCGGGACCGGGTACGACTATTAACAGATGTTAGCTCCGCCAATGCTATGAAATTTGCAATATCAGGGGGTGTAACAAATATTGATGAAGATGTGCCGGCGGCACGTTGAAATAATAGCTACAGGCAGACTTTTGCTCTAAAGAACTACCTTCGCGCACCTGATCAAAAAACAAAGCATGAAACTGGAAGCATTACTATCGTTAAGAAGCGAAAACAAATGTGAATTGTGTAAGTCCGGTGAGGGTATACAAATGTATGAAGTACTCCCGCAGCAAAACGGGGATGCTGAAGACTGTATTATGCTCTGCAATGTATGCCTTACACAGGTTGAAAAGAAAGCAGAGCTTAACAGCAGTCACTGGCATTGCTTATCGGAAAGCATGTGGAGTGAAGTTCCGGGTGTACAGGTTGTGGCATGGCGTATGCTGAACCGTCTGCGCAACGAAAGCTGGGCTGCAGACAATTTGGATATGATGTATTTGGCCGATGAAAGGCTTGCCTGGGCAAAAGCAACCGGCGACCACGAAAATGATGCAACAGTTGACCTGCATAAAGATTGTAACGGGCAGATCCTGCAAACCGGGGATACGGTGGTTCTGATAAAATCATTGGATGTAAAAGGTTCCACATTGAATGCAAAGATGGGAACAGTGGTAAAAAATATCCGCATAGTGGAAGACAATACGGAACAGATTGAAGGTAAAATAGAAGGACAGACCATTGTTATTCTTACCAGGTATGTAAGAAAGCAGGGTAGTTAATGCTACTAATACAATAAAGGCTGGATGCACAATCAGCGGGGCCAACCTTCCATTCTCCCCGCATGGCCCGGAATAATCAGGCTGAGTCTTTTTCTACTTCCCTCCTCAACAAACTTCTGCACAGCATATCTGCTTCCCGGTTGTAGTTGATGGTATCTTCCTGTTTTTGATGCGCCCTGACCTTTACAAAATCAATAGATCGTTCCGAAAGGAGTTGAAAGAGAATTTTTACAAGGTCAGCATTTTGTAAGGTGGTTCCCTTTTGAGTATTGAAGTTTTGGAGCACTATTTTTTCTCTGCGTGCCGGCAAGCCTGTTACATATTGACTGTCTGTGTATACCCGGATAAAAGTAACGGCACCGCAATGAGACAATACGTATTGAATACCTTTAATAACAGCCATTAATTCCATCCGGTTATGGGTAGTATGCCGTGCTATGCCAGACAATACTTTCTTTTCTTTTCCCAAAAATACAATGGCAACCCAGGTGCCAGTTCTGAGTTGTGTATGACAGCTTCCATCTGTATATATTTGGGCTAATGCTTCGCGCATGGGTAAAGGTAGGTGTTCGCAATTCATCGTCACCTGTTACCAGTATTCTTTTGTTTGAATAGTTAACACTGCAGCGAAAACGTCATCATAGCGTCTTATTTCTTTTCGATAGTCTTATGCATACTACTGAAAAGTTAACCCTACATTTATAGCATCAATCCTCCCTGTTTTTTATCACCCGGTAATCAAATCATATGAAGCCATCAAATATATCGCGCCGGAAATTTTTAGGAAATGCATCCGTTGGCGCGGGCGCCTTCGGCCTTCCGGCTTATTTTTCAGCGGCTCAAAATGGAGAACGCGCTAACACTGCCCCACGACAAGTAAATATTGGCACCGTTTCCATCATGGATGTCACCGCTTCCGGTACTCCGGATATGATTCAAAAAGTTTTGGGTATTATGGAAAATATGGTTCCGTATAAACCGGACATTATCTGCCTGCCGGAAATTTTTGCTTTTGCCAATATAGCCAGTCGCTATCAGCTTAAAGATGTTGCTGAAAAAGTTCCGGGAGCCGTAGTTTCTCCCTTCCTCAATTTTGCGCGTACGCACAATTGTTATGTCATTTGTCCTACCTATTCGCTTCACGAAGGAAACATATACATTTCCGCAGTGCTGATCAACCGGCAGGGAAAAGTAGCAGGTGAATATCACAAAATGCGGCCTGCTGAAAGCGAGCTGCAAATGGGTGTAACACCGGGGAAAGCCAACCCGTCCGTTTTTGAAACTGATTTTGGCAAAATCGGGATACAGATCTGCTTCGACATTAAATATGAAGAAGGCTGGAATGAATTAAAAGACAAAGGCGCGCAAATCATTTTCTGGCCTTCCGCTTATGCAGGCGGACAGGAAATAAGCAGCAGGGCCTGGCGCCATCAAGTGTATATGGTAACAAGCACACAAAAAGATACCAGTAAGATCTGCGACATTACCGGCGAAACGATTGCTCAAACCGGCAGATGGCAGCGAAACTGGATCTGCACACCTGTAAATCTTGAAAAAGTTTTTATCCCTACATGGCCGGCGGTAAGCCTGTTCCCTGATATTCAAAAAAAGTATGGGCCAAGGCTAAGGCTCACTACTTTTAGCGAGGAGGAATGGACCATTGTGGAAAGCCTTGATGCAGGATTAAAGATCGCTGATGTGCTGAAGGAATTTAACCTTAAATCAATGCATCAAACTTTGAAGGAACTTTCTGCAGCGCATGAAAAAGCGGGAGCCAAAGCATAGCGGTGAAAAATGAGAAAGATAAAAGCTGTTTAATTTAACAGAATTAGATAGATCAGCCCCAAAGCATTATTATGATTGAACTTTTTAGCAGGTATGCTTTAACCCGGTAAAAGCAACAATAGTTCAGGTTGTTTGCAGATATTCATCAGGGATAAATGGCTGAAGTTACAGTTGTACAAAAGCTAAATCAGGGCGTGTGCACGGATGTGTTGTATCCTCAT
>CAMPJQ010000159.1 GCA_946886925.1 uncultured Terrimonas sp. | reverse complement strand
TTCTTTCCAGTTTAAGATTTTTGTTTCCTGCTGCTGAAAAGAAGTTTCTCCAGTATAGATAAGAAATGACTCCTGGGTTTGAGGTTGTATTTTTTCCCAGTAGCTAATTCCTTTTAAAAAGCTTTTATTATAAGTAGCCCCTGCTTTTACTTCAACGGGTACAGCACCGGCTGCTTTATCAAGCAATACATCAATTTCATTGCCCGTTCTGTCACGCCAGAAATAAAAGTTGCTACGTAGACCCCTATTAAAACGTTCTTTCAGTAGCTCCAATAAAACAAAGTTCTCAAAAAGGCTGCCACGCAAAGGATGATTAGCCAATTGTGTTTCGTTCTCAATTTCCAGCAGCGAACAACACAACCCGGTGTCGTAAAAATATAATTTGGGCATTTGCAGCAAACGCTTGCCGAAATTATTATAAAAGGGTTTTAATGTGAATGCAATAAAACTGGTTTCCAGGATACCTAACCATGACATTACTGTTTTCTGGTCAATGCCGCAATCATTCCCAATAGATGCATAGTTAATGATTTGCCCTGTACGCGTAGCGCATATTTTCAAAAAGCGCTGAAATACAGCCAGATTGTTGATATTTTTAATTTGCCTGACATCCCGCTCTACATAGGTTAAAATATAATTGGGATAATAATCAACCGGCGCGATAGATTTATCGTATAACCGCGGATATCCTCCATGAAGCATAAAGAAATCAAGTGTGTTGTTTTTCCAGTTCGTTGTTTTCAGTTCGTGGTAGCTGAACGGCAGCAGATGGATAAAGGCGATCCTGCCGGCAAGGCTTTGGGTAATGTTTTCAAGAAGCAGAAAATTTTGCGAACCGGTCAGAATAAAGAGTCCTGTTTTTGAAACATGTTCATCTACGATTCCCTGTAAGTAAGAGAATAAATGAGGAACTCGTTGAATTTCATCGAATACAGCTCCTTCCGGATAATTGGCTAAAAAAGCACGGGGGTCTTCTGTGGCTGCCAGCAAAATATCCTGATTTTCAAAGCTTACATAAGCTTTGTCTTTGAATAAGGCTTTAGCCAGGGTTGTTTTCCCGCTTTGTCGGGGACCTAACAAACCAATAACAGGGAATTTGCCTGCTAATTCATGAGTTTTGGTAAAGGCCTGCCTGCTGATCATAGAGCAAAGATAATCCATAATTTGACAAATACGGATTGTGATTCCATATTTGTCAAATTATTTAAAGGTGTATTGATTATCAACGTAGTATATTAATATTTCAGACCATAGTAATCTCTTTTACATTCTCCATGACTTCCAATAATAATTATGATCTGATCTATTTTTACATGGCGTTTTTGGCGACAAAAGGTTTGAAAGCTTCGATATGCAAGAGCAAAAAATGCCGTGCAATAGATAAACTATACCAAAGGATTAATAGTTGTTTTACAAAGTGATATTCGGAGCAAAACTGGGTAATAAAATAGAGGAAACCTTCGATAAAGAGATGGATGGTTGTTTATCGTCTCACGAAAATGAGAAAAGAAATGTGAGGGATGGAATTTACTATTGACCATTACCCTTTAACCCTTCACAAAATGACATGGCATATTGCGCTTAAGGCTTAAGCTTATCCATAATGTCTGAACGGAACTTTCAGTAGCTTCGTTCCTCTAAAACTAAATACTATGGCATTAGCAATTGGCTCCAAAGCCCCGGCTTTTACATTGGTTAATACGGAAAAAAAAGAAGTGTCTTTAGCCTATTTCGCCGGAAAATTATTGGTAATCAATTTTTTTCCTGCTGCTTTCACCGGTGTTTGCACTGCACAGATGTGCAGCAACCGCGATGAACTCAGTTATTACAACAATATAGGTGCAACGGTAGTTGGGGTATCTGTTGATATGCCTTTTACTTTGGGGGTATTTAAATCGCAGAACAATATCAATTTCGACCTGCTGTCTGATTTCAATAAAAAAATGATCCGCGATTATGATATGTACCTTGAAGATTTCACGCTTGGTCTGAAAGGGGTAGCCAAAAGAGGGGTAACGGTAGTAGACGGTAGTGGTACAGTTGTATATGCAGAGGAAACAGCCAATCACGGAACACAGGTAAATTTTGCTGCATTGAAGGAGGCACTCAAAAAACTGAGATAAATTAATAACTTTCGCCTTCGCCTTTACTATAACACGAACTGATTACAACGAAAATTAAATACTGAAAAGAATTTGGGGCAGGCTTGGCTTGCCCCGGTTCTTATGATAAGCACAGTGAATTACAGCGATACACACTAAAAAGAATAGCCGGTAAGGTCGGACAGGGCTATTGTAGATTGTTCGTCCGTTCCCATTTTTTTTATAACGCAGGTATTGTTTTCCAGTTCACGGCTGCCGATCATTACAGCATAAGCAATCTGCTTCCGTTCGGCATATTTAAACTGTTTATCGAATTTCGATTGTTCATGGTACAATTCGCAGCGTATTCCTTTATCCCGCAGTTGCTGCATTAATGAGAATGCCTTTTTACTTTCTGCCTGGCCCAGGTTAAAAAACAATACCTGTGTTCCGCTATGCACTTCCTGCGGAAACAATTTCAGTTCTTCCAGTACATCATATATTCTGTCTACACCAAATGAAATGCCCACTCCCGGGATACCAGGCACGCCAAATAAACCGGTAAGGTCATCATAGCGGCCACCACCACCAATGCTGCCCATTTGAACGTTTTTTGCTTTCACTTCAAAGATGATCCCTGTGTAATAGTTCAGTCCGCGGGCCAATGTAAGGTCAATACTGAGGGATTGTATACTGTTTGCAGATGGAAGGTAGTTTAATATATACTCAAGCTCTTCTATGCCTTTTACACCCGTAATAGTTGTGCCAACCAGCTCTTTTATTTTATTAAGTTTTTCTGTGTTATCGCCATCAATACCTAAGTATTGACTAATGATTGTTACCTGGTTTTCGTGCAGCCCTCTTTGCAATAATTCTTCCTTCACTTTTTCAATGCCTATCTTATCTAATTTATCAATGGCAATGGTAATATCCGTTAATTTGTGTGTGTCACCACACAATTCGGCCAGCGCCGATAATATTTTCCTGCTGTTGATCTTAATGTCAACAGCAACTTTTAATTTTTCGAATACTGTGGTATAGATATTTGCAAGCTCCACTTCATTTAATAAAGAAGTGCTGCCTACTACATCGGCATCGCACTGATAAAATTCGCGGTATCTTCCTTTTTGCGGTCGGTCGGCCCGCCATACAGGCTGCACCTGGTAGCGTTTAAACGGAAACGTGAGCTGACCGTGATTCATTGCCACATAACGGGCAAAAGGAATGGTGAGATCATATTTTAAAGCCCGTTCCGTAAGGTTCTTATCATTCTTTCCCTGCAATACGTTTTCAAAAGCCGTTTTTGCTTTATCTGTGTTTTTAGGATCACTCAGTCCATTGTTCAGGATTTTAAAAATCAGTTTATCTCCTTCTTCCCCATACTTCCCCATTAACGTATCTAAGTTTTCCATCGCTGGTGTTTCTATGGGCTCAAAACCATACAATTCAAATACTTTTTTAATGGTATTGATGATATAGTTTCTTTTCCTTACAACGTCGGCTCCAAAATCTCTCGTGCCCTGTGGAATGGAGGGTTTGCTCATGCTGATATAATATTGAATACGAAATTATTTTGTTGGTATGGCATAATGCTCAATGATCTTATCACATGCTTTGTTCATCATGTCAAATACTTTATGATAGCCCGGCTCAGCTCCGTACCAGGGATCTGGTACATCCATATTACGGCCGGGATATACTTCGTTCATCAGCAACTTCACTTTTGCCGCATTGAATTTTTTTCCTGTTCTCCATTTTATTTCATCTATCACATCTTCGGCCATGGCATAAATCATATCAAATTCATCAAAATCATTGCCGGTAATGTTTCTGGCCCGCTGCCTGCTGATATCAATTCCATGCATAAGCGCTACTTTTTGCGACAGGCGATGCGGGGCTTCACCCACATGATAGCCATTGGTACCGGCGCTGTCTACTTCCCAATCCAATTGCGCCTGTTGAATCTTATATTCCATAATACCTTCTGCCAGCGGGCTCCGGCAAATATTGCCCAGGCATACCATTAATATCTTCATAGTTAAAAAATCGCGACAAAGGTAACTTTTTAGGATTTGAAATTTGAGATTTCTGATTTGAGATGTGGAGGTATCAGCGATCAGTCGTCAGGTTTTGAATTTGACTTTTATTTAGTTCTTGTTATTTGTGATTTGGTTCTTTTCTCTGTATTTATTTCGAATTTCCTGCTTCGAATTTGGCATTTAAATTTTATCCGCCACGGCGGACAGGTTTGGTTCTTCTCTCCGGATTTTATCACGTATATTAGTTGAAAGTGAACTTATGCATATGAACCCACGGATACGAAAATGCCTGTTGATCTTTTTTCTTTTTCCTTGCGTATTGGTAAAATCACAGCAAGCTCCTGCCTCCAATGCCTCCACCTACCAGACCCCGGTTTTTAAAGATGCTTCAAGAGTTGAAAAAATTAAGATGCTCCTTCCGGCTGTAGAAAAAATGTATAAGGCTTATGCACTGGAAAAAAAATTTCCGGGGATGGCTTTTGGAATTGTGGTGGATGACCAGTTGCTGTATGCCGGTAGTGCAGGCTATACAAACCTGGCCAAGAAAATACCCGTTGGTTCAGCTTCGCTGTTCCGGATTGCCTCCATGTCAAAGAGTTTCACGGCAATGGCCATTCTCCATTTGCGCGATGAAGGTAAACTCAAATTGGATGATCCCGCGGGGTTGTACATTCCTGCGCTTAGCGACAGTCGCCTGTTAACCACCGATGCGCCATCCATTACGATCCGGGATCTGCTAACCCATTCTGCAGGTTTTCCGGAAGACAATCCCTGGGGCGACAGGCAATTGGATATTACACATAATGTGTTCATGACGATGCTGCAAAAAGGCATATCCTTTTCTAATGTACCCGGCGTTGCTTATGAATACAGCAATATGGGCTTTGCCATGCTGGGAGAGATCATTGCCAAAGTATCGGGAAAATCCTACCAGGAATATATCACCAATACTATTTTAAAACCATTGGGTATGGATCATACCGTTTGGGAATATACAAAGGCGCCTGCCGGATTGCTGGCGCATGGCTACAGGCGGAACAGCAACAACTGGCAGGAAGAGGAATTGCTGCACGATGGAGTGTATGGTGCAATGGGCGGGTTGATTACTTCCATAGATGATTTCAGCAAATACATGGCTTTCCAGTTGTCGGCATGGCCGGCCAGGAATGATAAGGAAACGGGACCGGTTAAACGAAGTTCCGTTCGCGAAATGCAGCAGGCCTGGCGGTTTAGTAACTTAGATGATCAGTTTACTTATCCCAATGGACAAGCCTGTGCCATGGTAAACAGCTATGGCTATGGATTGCGTATCAGCAGCGATTGCAAGGGGCGGGCATTTGTGGGGCATACAGGCGGGTTACCGGGATTTGGAAGCCAGTGGGTAATCATGCCGGAGTACGGCATAGGTATTGTTGTATATGGCAATCTTACCTACGCACGCATGAGCGCAGTGAACTGGGCCGTGCTGGATACATTAATTGCCGGCGCTGAACTTGCTCCCCGTGAGTTACCGGTTTCGCCTGTGCTGCAGCAACGAAAGGATGAGCTTGTGAAATTGCTGCCCAACTGGAGCAATGCTGAAGAAAGCAAAATTTTTGCCGTTAACTTTTTTCCTGACCATTCTTTGGCTGTTCGAAAAAAGCAGGCACAGGATGTATTTGAAAAAGCAGGAAAGATCATTCGGGTTACTGAACTGGTTCCTGAAAATCAATTGCGTGGCAGCTTTACCATGAAGGGTGAAAAAGCGGATATTGAAATTTATTTTACCCTCACGCCCGAAAATCCCGCGCTGATACAGTATTTGGATATCAGCCAGGTGAAGAAAGAGTAAGGGAATATAGTATTCCCAAAAACAATATCTTTACGGGAGATCAACTCCTCCAATGTTATATTCATCCATCAACCTTTTTCCATGACGCCTGCGTTAAATATTTCCGATATCAACGGGGTTTTGCTTGAGCTGGACAAAATTATTGCACAATGTGAAAGAGACGGCAGCCGTCAAGCGTATTTTGCCGTGCTGTACAGGCAGATGACGGAGGCGGTGCGCAAAGGGATCTCCGATAATATTTTTGAGGATGGTTGCCGCATGGAAAAGCTCGATGTGACTTTTGCAAAGAGATATATTGGTGCATGGCATTGTTACAGGAATGCAAGCCCCTGCAGCTTATCGTGGCAAGCGGCTTTTGATGCCTGCAAAAAGAATGACCTTACTGTAGTACAGCACCTGGTGCTGGGCATCAATACCCATATCAATCTTGATTTAAGCATTGCAGCCGCCGAAACAGCTCCCGGACAGGACATTTTTAAAATGCAGGCCGATTACGACCGTATCAATGATATTATTGCAATCGCTGCGAATAACCTGCAGATCAGGCTCGAAAAAATATGGTGGCCAATGAAATTGCTTACCCGGATTTCCAATAACCGGCAAAAAGCGGTGATTAATTTCAGCATTTTAAAAGCAAGGCAAACGGCCTGGGCCAGCGCTGCTGCAATGGCCATGACAGAAGGTCCCGCAGAAAAAAATTATGTCGCCGGACTTGACAATACCGTTACTGCCATTGCTAACAGGATTATCAATCCCGGCAT
>CAMPJQ010000158.1 GCA_946886925.1 uncultured Terrimonas sp. | reverse complement strand
TTTCCTGTCCATATAACCTGTAGCGCAAAACTTGCAGCTCAGGCTACAACCGATCTGGGAAGATACGCAGGCGGTTTGTCTTGATTCCGTAGGAATAAGAACGCCTTCCACCAGGTGTCCGTCAACCGTCTTAAACCGGCTTTTAATGGTGCCATCTGCCGAAAACTGGGAAGCGTCTATCGTTAAAGCCGGTAAACTGAAATCTTCACTTAGCCTGGTTCTCAATGGTTTACTTAAGTTGGTCATCTCCTCAAAGCTATGGGCGTGTTTTTGCCATAGCCATTCATATACCTGGTTGGCCCTGAATTTTTTATCACCTGCTTTTTCGAAATATTGCTGTATTTCCTCCAGGTCTAAATCACGAATATTTTGTTTTTTTGCCGGTTGCATTGGCGCAAAGATATACAAAGGTTTACGGTTGATGAATTTGCTTACGGGTAGAATCAGGTATCAGCAGTCAGGGGTAGTATGTATATTCTTCCTCTACTGCTCTTAGCTGATAGCCTCTACCGGATTTTGAGTTTGAGGTTTATCCGTAAGGGATGGACAGTCCTGCCTGCGGGTAAGCAGGTTTGCTTTTGTGATTTGGGTGTATAATGGATTGTTCCAGAAAAAATTATATTCATGTGCGATGCGGTGCGTACAATAGCCGGAGAAATCCACAATAACACTTAATTTGCAAAGCTTATATTTAATTTAAGTTAAGAATTGCAGCGATTCATGAATAGCCCTTTATTGAACTGGCGAAAAACGGCGCCATTTGTATTTTTCCTGAGGTACTACCTTTTTTGGGTACTTGTTTTTTTTGTGCAACGCCTTGTATTTGTTCTATACTATTACAGCAGTTTTTCTTCAGCCGGGTCAACCCGCTTATTACAGAGCTTTGTATATGGTTTATGGCTTGATCTTTCCATGGCAGGCTATTTTGCTGTTATACCACTGCTGTTGTTTATTGTTCAGCAGCTTATAAAAGCTTCATTTTTTAAAAAAACATTAAAAATATACACATGGGTATTGCTTGTGGTAACCATATTCATTTCGGGAGGCGATTTGGGCATTTATGAAAACTGGGGCGTAAAATTAAATTATCGTGCAATTTCAATGCTTGCTCATCCGGCCGAAGCCATTGAAACCAGTAAATCCGCGCCATTGTTATTGCTGTTCATCATTATGCTGTCGGAAATTATTATTGCAGCGTTCTTATACAGGCTGGTGCTTTCGCGGATGAGCATAGCCACGGGCAAGTTATTAAGCAATGAAAAAGTTTCATACACCGCTCAGCTCATCGCCATAGCAGGGCTCATTTTCTTAAGTATTCGTGGCGGATGGCAGCAAATACCCATTAATGAAAGCACGGCTTATTTCAGTTCTTTTCCCGTAGCCAATCATGCAGCCGTAAATACAGCCTGGCACCTGAGCAACAGCTTTTTAAAAAATCGCCACAGCGGACAAAAAAATATCTATACTTATTTACCAGGCGCTGAAGCAACTGAACGGGTTAACCATTTATACAGAACGAACAGCAAAGATTCAACCCGGTTGGTATTAACACAGCAGAGGCCCAACGTTGTTTTTATTCAATTGGAAAGTTTTACTGCCGATGTTATTGCCGAACTTGGCGGAGACAGCGGTGTGGCGCCCAATATGAGTAAGCTCATCAGAGAAGGCATTTTATTTACAGATATATACGCTAGCGGTGTACGTACAGACCAGGGCATTATAGCCATGCTGAGCGGGTTTCCGGCACAACCCCAAACCAATATTGTAAATCAGCCTGAAAAAATTGAGCATTTGCCCTTTTTTTCCCTGGCACTTAAAAATGAAAATTATCACAATGCATTTTATTATGGCGGAGAACTGGGCTTCGGGCGTTTCAATACAATTGCGTACCGGGCGGGCTTTGACCGCATTGTAGGGTTGAAGGATTTTTCTGATGCGGGTTTATTCAATAAATGGGGCGCCGACGATAAGAGTTTATTTGATAAATATGTAAAGGAAATGCAGCACCCCGCAGAGCCATTTTTTTCTTACATCATTACTTCAAGCAGTCATGAGCCTTTTACAGTACCTATGGCAACAGTTTTTGAGGGCAATAGCCAGAACGAACAGTTTAAAAATGCGTGCTATTTTACCGACCGGTCACTGGGAGCTTTTTTTGAAGAGGTAAAACAAACAGCCTGGTATGAAAATACCCTGTTTGTTCTGGCAGCCGATCATGGGCACCATTTGCCGAAAGACAGGAAGTTTAATGAACCGGCGCGTTATCATATCCCGCTTCTTTTTTTTGGCAACGTAATAAAGGATGCATACCGCGGGAAGAAGATAACCGGTACAGGTTCGCAAACAGACATCGCCACCACCCTGCTTCAACAGTTGCAAATAACAGATACCGCTTTTAAATGGGGAAATGATTTGCTGAATCCCGGCAGGAAACCTTTTGCATTCTATACTTTTGATGACGGTTTTGCCTGGTTAACTGCAAAAGACACGCTGATATTTGATAATCGTGCAAAGCGGCTGATGTATCCTTCAGAAGAAATCACCGGTGCTCATTCCGACAGTGTGCTTACTACCGGTAAGGCTTATATGCAAAAATTATACGACACCTTTTTAAAATACTAATACCGGCAGGCAGTATTCAGGAACGCCCTTTAAAATCTCTGCTCAACAATATTGCGCCACTCCTTTGTACAATGCAATTATTGTTGGGTTTTGATTTTCACGTCTCACTTTCACTTTTTCTGCCAATAATCACATATTTCTCCTGTATTGGCCGCCTACTTCGAACAAAGCATGGGTAATTTGGCCAAGACTGCAGTATTTAACCGTCTCCATCAGTATCTCAAACAGGTTTGCATTATTGCCTGCGGCAGTTTTAAGCGCACCCAGTTTTTCGGCACACTTCTCTTCATTTCGTTTTTGGAATGCTTTCAAATTTTCAATCTGCTGTTCCTTTTCTTCGGTGGTGCTGCGGATCACTTCATCCGGCACCAAGGTAGGGCTGCCCTTTTTACTGAGAAAAGTGTTTACGCCCACAACCGGAAGCTGCCCTGAATGCTTTAGGCTTTCGTAATGCAAGCTTTCTTCCTGGATTTTATTGCGCTGGTACATTCTTTCCATGGCGCCCAGCACACCGCCCCTGTCGGAAATGCGGTCAAATTCAGTAAGCACAGTCTCTTCTACAAGATCCGTTAATGCTTCAACAGCAAAACTTCCCTGTATAAAGTTTTCAGTTTTTGCCGAGCCCAGTTCGCGATTGATAATAAGCTGTATGGCCATAGCCCTGCGCACGCTTTCTTCAGTGGGGGTAGTAATGGCTTCATCATATGCGTTTGTATGCAATGAGTTGCAGTTGTCATAAATGGCATATAATGCCTGTAATGTAGTGCGTATATCATTAAAATCAATTTCCTGTGCATGAAGGCTGCGTCCGCTGGTTTGAATGTGATATTTTAATTTTTGAGAGCGTTCATTGCCCTGATAAATATATTTTATAGCCTTTGCCCATATCCTTCTTGCCACCCTGCCAATAACGCTGTATTCGGCGTCCATGCCATTGCTAAAGAAAAATGAAAGGTTGGGAGCGAAATCGTCAATGTGCATGCCGCGGCTCAGGTAATATTCAACATAGGTAAACCCGTTGGCCAGGGTAAATGCCAGTTGGGTAACGGGATTGGCTCCCGCTTCGGCAATATGGTATCCGCTGATGCTTACACTGTAAAAATTGCGCACCTTATTCTCAATAAAAAATGCCTGCACGTCGCCCATCAGTTTTAATGCAAATTCCGTAGAAAAGATGCAGGTATTTTGTGCCTGGTCCTCCTTTAGTATATCTGCCTGCACTGTACCCCGCACCTGCCGCAATGCTTCGTCCTTAATTTTTTCATACACATCGCGTGGTAATATTTCATCACCACTCAATCCCAGTAATTTTAATCCTAACCCATTATTGCCATCCGGTAGCCTTTCGGGAGAAGAAGGATTGTAATATACAGGTGGAGGCTGATGTTCATATTTCTTTTTGCGTACCTTTTCTACTTCATGCCACAATTTATTTTCTTCTATCCATTTCTCGCATTCCTGATCAATAGCTGCATTCATAAAAAATGCAAGTATCACTGGTGCAGGACCGTTAATGGTCATACTTACAGAGGTAGAAGGATCGCACAGATTAAAACCGCTGTATAGTTTTTTAGCGTCATCCACTGTTGCAATGCTAACGCCGGCATTCCCAATTTTACCGTAAATATCCGGACGGTATGCAGGATCCTGCCCGTACAAGGTAACACTGTCAAAAGCTGTGGAAAGTCGTTTTGCCGGCTGATCGGCAGATACATAGTGAAAGCGTTTGTTGGTACGTTCCGGCCCGCCTTCGCCTGCAAACATCCTTGTAGGATCTTCTCCCTGCCGTTTCAATTCAAATACCCCCGAAGTATAGGGAAATGCACCCGGTACATTCTCCTGCATTTGCCATTGTACAATATCGCCCCAGTCTTTATAAGCAGGCAAAACAACTTTTGGAATTTTTGTACCGCTTAACGATACCGTATTGATTTGCTGTTTAATGATTTTACCACGCACAGTATATTCAAAAAAATCTGCTTCATATTTATTTTGCAGGTCTTTCCATTCTTCCATCAGTTTTTTTACTTCAGGGCTTAATCTTTTTTCGAGCGCTTCGTATTGTTTTTGTAATATGGATTGCATGCGTTATTGTTATTTTTTAAGTCAGGCAGATGATGCCATCATGTTATATTCTTTCACTTTTCACCTTTAAACAAGCATACCCCAGCCATTCTCGGTATTGTTTAGCGGTGTTTTTCATTTTCGGGAAGTGTTTTTAATATTTGAATTGCACCGTTTAACTGGTAGAGCTGTGATGCAATATCGCTTTGTTCTTTTACACGTGCATTATAAGAACGCACAGTGTCGCTGATCTCGCTGAGATAACGAACACGCCTTGGTGGAATAACAATTGCATCCTGTCTTCCATCTTCAGCCTGGAAACTGTTTGGTAAAGTGCTATCCCATTCCACGCCGGTTTTTTCTTTTATCTTTTGAAGCAATAAGCCAAAGAAATGGTTCACTCTTTTGTCGTTAAATGTATTGGCACATATGCCGGTTACAGGCAATTCATCATCAGAGGCTGTAAACAACAGGTGATTGCGCTTGTATTGTTTCCTTACGTCATTTAATGCATCTTCTGCACCTGCTTTATCAAATTTGTTAATCGCAATAATGTCGGCATAATCCAGCATGTTTATTTTTTCCAGTTGGGAAGCAGCTCCATATTCAGGGGTCATGATGTATACACTTACATCGCAATAATCCACAATGCTCATGTCACTTTGGCCAACGCCCGCTGTTTCAAGAATGATGCAGTCGTATCCTGCTGCTTTGCAAATGGCTATTGCATCTTTGGCCACTTTGCTTATGGCTGTATTGTCTTCGCGTGTAGCCAGTGACCGCATATATACGCGAGGTCCGGAAATGGAGTTCATTCTTATCCTGTCTCCAAGCAAAGCGCCGCCTGTTTTTTTCTTACTCGGGTCAACGGAAACAACCGCAATGGTTTTATGGGCGAAAGCACCCAGGTAACGGCGTACAATTTCATCGGTTACCGATGATTTTCCCGCACCCCCCGTTCCCGTAATGCCAATAACCGGGATATCAGTCCGGTCCGAACTTTTCATAGCCCCTAAAAGCGATGAGTAGCTTTCCCCTCTTTCTGCAAGGGTAATGGCCCTCGCAATTTTCCGGATATCTTTTTTCTCATCAAGAGGTAATTCACCCGTCCAGTTTTTAGGTGATGATGCAGGTGAAAAGTCGCAATGCCGGATCACTTCTTCTATCATGCCCTCCAGCCCCAGTTTCCGTCCATCATCGGGACTGTAAATTTTTGTTATGCCATACTGATGCAGTTGCTCTGCTTCCTGTGGCAGGATAGTGCCGCCGCCGCCTCCGAAAATTTTAATATGGCCGCAGCCACTCTCATCAAGCAGGTCTTTAATGTATTTAAAAAACTCCATGTGACCTCCCTGGTAACTTGTAAGGGCAATGCCCTGCACATCTTCTTCAATGGCACATTCTACTATTTCCCGTGCCGACCGGTCGTGCCCCAGGTGAATAACTTCAGCGCCCTTGCTTTGCAATATGCGACGCATGATATTTATGGCTGCATCATGACCGTCGAATAAACTTGCTGCCGTTACAATACGGATCTTATTGTTTGACGAGTTGTTCATATTCACTGTTGTTACAAAGTCCTAAAATTAATTCAAATCCTAATGCCTGTTAGCTTTTCAATCGTTTGCACAAAAAATGGTTTGGCTTACATTAAAAATGGAAGTAGTTTAGTCCACGCAAAAAATTGATAATCTATATGAAATTAATCCGATTTGGAAAGGCAGAAGAAGAAAAACCCGGAATAGAACTGGAAAACGAAAAACGCATTGATGTTTCTGCGTTTGGGGAAGATTATACAGAAGATTTTTTTAGTGCAGACGGTATAAACCGCCTTAAAGAATGGCTGAAAACAAACCAGGCATCCTGTCCTGTTGTACAAAACAATGAAAGGTTGGGTCCGCCATTGAAGCGCCCCTCCAAGCTCATTTGCATAGGACTCAATTATTCTGATCATGCAGCAGAAAGTAATATGCAATTGCCGGTGGAACCCATCATATTTTTTAAAGCCACATCTGCCATTTCCGGTCCAAATGATG
>CAMPJQ010000157.1 GCA_946886925.1 uncultured Terrimonas sp. | reverse complement strand
GGTTATGGTGATGTAAGTTGCTATGGCGCTACGCAAATTAAAACGCTCAATATTGACAGGCTGGCCAAACAAGGTCTTCGGTTTACGAATGCCTATGCTACTTCCGCTACCTGCACACCTTCCAGGTTTTCATTAATGACAGGTACTTATGCCTGGCGGAAAAAAGGAACCGGCATCGCGCCGGGAAATGCTTCGCTGATTATTCCGGTTGATAAAATTACACTCCCCGCTGTTCTTAAAAGAGCGGGTTATCAAACAGCCATCGTAGGTAAATGGCATCTGGGACTGGGTGGCCCGGAAGGCCCGGATTGGAATGGCGAAATAAAACCCGGCCCGCGGGAGCTTGGATTTGACTATTCATTTATTTTACCTGCAACGGTTGACAGGGTTCCCTGCGTGTATGTAGAAAATCATCATGTAGTGGGGCTTGACCCCGCGGATCCGATACAGGTAAGTTATGAAGAAAAGATTGGCGACTGGCCTACCGGCAAAGATCACCCTGAGTTATTAAAACTGAAGCCTTCTCACGGTCATGACCAAACGATCATAAACGGCATCAGCCGCATCGGCTATATGACCGGCGGTAAAAATGCTTTATGGAAAGATGAAGATATAGCGGATGTACTCACGGAACGCTCAAAGCAATTTATTATTCAGCATCAGTTCCGGCCTTTTTTCCTGCTGTTAACAACGCATGATATACATGTGCCGCGTCCGCCACACCCCAGGTTTGCAGGACAAAGCAGTATGGGCGCCAGGGGCGATGTGATTATGCAGCTAGACGCTACAGTAGGGCAGATCACCCGAACGCTCGACAGCCTGGGTTTAGCGGAGAACACTATTGTAATTTTCAGCAGCGATAACGGGCCGGTAGTGGATGACGGTTACCAGGACAACGCTGTTGAGAAATTGGGCAACCATCGCCCTTCCGGAAATTTGCGGGGTGGAAAATACAGTGCTTTTGAAGCCGGTACAAGAGTGCCTTTTATAGTGAAATGGCCCGCTGCTATTGCCGCAGCAACGGTTTCGGATGCCTTGTTCAGCCAGGTTGATATGCTCGCTTCCTTTGCAAAACTTACCGGGCAATCATTGCCTGAAAATGAGGCAACAGATAGTTTTGACAGGCTTGACGTTTTACTCGGGAAGTCCCAAAAAAACAGGCCTTATATTGTTGAACAGGCCAATGCGCTTTCTGTTGTAAGGGGCCGATGGAAATATATTGAACCCAAAGCCGGCCCGGCAAAAAACCACAATGTGAATATTGAACTGGGTAATGCCATACAGCCGCAATTGTATGATCTTTCAAATGATATTGGTGAACAGAATAACCTTGCGGTAAAAAAGCCATCGCTTGTACAAGAACTCTCTGCCTTGCTGGAAACCATCAGGCAGGGAGATAATGAACGCAAACGCAACTAAAATGACCACTCACTACTTACCACATGCCACTTTTCATTATACATTAAACCTGAAGTGCATGATATCCCCGTCTTCCACTATATAATCCTTTCCCTGCACGGCTAATTTGCCGGCATCGCGACATGCCGCCTCCGATTTGTACTGGATAAAGTCATTGTATTTGATCACTTCCGCACGGATAAATCCTTTTTCGAAGTCGGTATGTATTACACCTGCAGCCTGCGGCGCCAGCATGCTCCTGGTAATTGTCCACGCTCTTACTTCCTGTACGCCTGCTGTAAAATAAGTAATAAGGTGCAGTAAATGATAGGTAGAGCGGATGAGCCTTGTAACCCCGCTTTCATGCAATCCAAGGTCTTCCAGGAACATTTGCCTGTCGTCATAACTTTCCATTACTGCTATTTCACTTTCTATTGCAGCACTAATATAAAGGATCTCGGCGTTTTCATCTTTTACCATATCCTGCACAGCAGCCGTATGTTTGTTTCCTGTTATTACGCTTTTCTCATCTACATTACAAACATAAATAACGGGCTTAAGCGTGAGCAGGAAGGTATCGGCAATAAATTTCTCCCTATCTTCTTTACTTACATTAAATGATCTCGCGTTTTTGCCCTGTTCGAGGTGTTGTTTTAATTGCTGCAGGATCTCCAGTCCTCTTACCTGTTCCTTATCTCCGCTGGTGCGGGAAACTTTTTCAGTACGGCTTATTTTTTTCTCTACACTGTCAAGGTCTTTTAACTGCAGCTCCGTATCAATAATTTCTTTATCTCTTACCGGGTTCACATTTCCGTCTACATGTATTACATTGTCATCATCGAAGCAACGCAGCACATGAATGATGGCATCCGTGTTGCGGATATTGCCCAGGAACTGGTTTCCCAGACCTTCTCCTTTACTGGCGCCCTTTACCAGCCCGGCTATATCTACAATTTCAACCGTAGTAGGCACTACCCGCTGTGGTTTTACCAATTTTTCCAAAGCGATCAACCTTTCATCGGGCACCGTAATTACGCCCACATTGGGTTCAATGGTGCAAAACGGGAAATTGGCAGCCTGCGCTTTTGCGCTGCTTAACGCGTTGAATAAAGTTGACTTTCCCACATTGGGCAACCCTACGATACCTGCTTGTAATGCCATGTTTGATTTTTAATTGCAAGGCTGATTGGTTTAGCCTCAGCCTTTTTTAAGGCGGCAAAGGTAACATTACGGAGGGAAATTTCAAATCCGAAGTCAGAAGTTCTAAATCCGAAGAGAAGAAACAAATAACAAATAACAGAAATCAAAGAAATATAGATGGTTCGTGCCTTACCATGACAGGCAAAAATTCGAAATCCGAAGCGGATCCCTAACGATAAACCATAAACACAAAACCTCCTGCAACCTATACCCTGCAACCGCAACCTGTACCCTGCAACAATCCCTGCAACGCTCATATCATTTTTTGCTGTTTACATTTTAGCATTTATCTTCAACTATGGCATTGAATTATATATGGATGGCCTTTTTCCTGCTGGCTTTTGTCATTGCCTTCATCAAGTGGGCCTTTTTGGGAGATGCAGAAATCCTTAAGCTGCTGGTAGATGGGATATTCAAATCGGCTAATGATGGTTTTGATATTTCCCTGAAATTAGTGGGCATTATGTCGCTGTTCCTGGGCTTCATGAAAATTGGCGAAAAAGCGGGTGCTATAAATTTTCTTTCCCGGCTGGTGGCGCCATTTTTCTCGAAACTTTTTCCGGAAGTGCCCAAAAACCATCCTGCCACCGGGCACATGATGATGAATTTTTCGGCCAACCTGCTGGGGCTGGATAATGCCGCCACTCCGTTTGGCATTAAAGCCATGGAAAGTTTGCAGGAGCTTAATCCCAATAAAGAGACAGCCAGCAATTCGCAGCTTATGTTTTTGATTTTGCATGCCAGCGGGCTAACGTTAATACCGGTAAGTGTAATAGCCATGCGCGCTTCTGTAAAAGTGCCTGCCGCCAATCCAACAGATATATTTGTTCCCTGTATGATCGTAACGTTTGCCGCTACTATGGCCGCATTGCTTATCGTGTCTTTCCGGCAAAAGATCCGTTTGTTTCAACCAATAATATTGGCCTGGATAGGGGGCATATCTGCATTGATAGCGGCGCTCGTATGGTATCTTACCACGCTCAGTCAAAGCAGCCTGGAATTATTTTCTTCTACCTTAAGCAGTGGAATTATTTTACTGATCTTCCTTGCTTTTTTACTGGGGGGATGGAGAAAGAAAATAAATATGTTTGATGCTTTTGTGGAGGGTGCTAAAGGAGGTTTTGAAATTGCTATCCGCATTATTCCCTATCTTATTGCCATGCTTGTAGCTATAAGCGTATTGCGCAACTCAGGTGTATTTGGCTATATTACAGAAGGGTTCCGGCATTTGTTTACCCTCCTGGGCATGAATACGGACTTCGTAGAAGCGCTGCCTACGGCTTTCATGAAGCCATTGAGTGGTGCCGGTGCCAGGGGTATGATGGTGGATGCGATGAATACCCATGGCGCCGATTCATTTATAGGAAGGCTATCGAGCATATTCCAGGGCACCAGCGATACCACTTTTTACGTAGTAGCTGTTTATTTTGGAGCGGTTTCCATCAAAAATACGCGTTACGCTATTCCTGTAATGTTACTGGCCGATCTTGCCGGTGTTGTTACCGCTATTGCTGTGGGGTATTTGTTCTTTCATTAAGCGGTCAGGTAGCAGCGGTCAGTTATCTGATGATTACTACTAACGATAGAATGTATACTCCTTCAGATTTATAATTTATGGTTTATCGTTTGTGATTGCATTCGCTTCGGATTTGAATTTTGTCCGTCACGATGAGGAACGAATCGCTGTACGCTCCTGTATTGTCATGCACGCAGGAGGCATCTGTATTTATTTGTAATTTGTCTTTTAGTGCTTTACCAAAAGCGGTCTGGCCCCTCCTGCTTCGGGTACCGGCCGCTTTTCGGATTTTAATCTCATCCGAATATCTTATTCATCCGGTCAATGATCACTTTAAGCCTTTCCCTGTCGCCGCCGGGCACTTCTGCGGAAGCCCATCCGTTGTAACCAATTTTTTCAAGGGATTGTATGATCACGGGCCAATTGTTGTCGCCTTCCATCAGCTCCACATCAAATCCTTTCCATAGTCCTTCATCGTTTTGTTTTTTGCGGCTGTATTCTTTCACATCTAATTTCATGATGCGTTTATCTAAGGTTTCAATCCAGTGTTCGGGCCAGCCATATCGGAGTATATTGCCAATGTCAAAATACCAGCCCAGCAAAGGATGGTTGATCTCATCTACATAACGTGCCGCTTCAACAGGACTGATCAGGAAATTATTCCATACATTTTCAATGGCTATTTTAATACCTGTTTTTTCGGCATGCGGGAGTAATTTTTTTATTTCTTCCTGTGTGCGTTTGTATGCATCGGCATAACTGATCTTTTCATTTACAACACCGGCTACCAGCAATACGGTAGTACCGCCATACATTTTGCAATCATTCAGTGATTCAATAACCGAATCAGAACATTGTTTTCTGATGGACGGATCGGGGTGGGAAAGAGGCAGTTTCCAATGCTGGGAATTTACAACCCCCGGAATTTCCAATCCTGTTTTTTGTTTTGCTTCTAATATTTCGCGATGGTCAAATTTGTGTGGTGAGCTCAATTCCACACCATCATAACCCAGTTCTTTCAGCAGCCTAAATTTGTCCATTATGGTGTTGCCTTCTTTCACCATTTCAATCTTAAGGCTTTTTTTAATTTTAGGCTTCAGGGCTTTGGGTTCTGCTAGGGAAGGAACGCCAATCGTTGTTGCAGCCGCAAACAATGCGGTATTTTTGATGAAATTTCTTCTTTGCATAAACATTATTTGAATGGGGTGATGCCTGGCATAGCTACTGCAGCTACGGGAATTACCAGGTCGAAGCTGTATGTATCTGCGGGTGGCCCTAACTGTTCGGTTGAATTCAATGCGTCCTCCCAGCTTATTTTTTTACCGGTATAAGCGGCCATTCTTCCCATTATGGCAATCATGGAACTGTGTGCAAGCGCTTCGCCCTGGTTGATGGTATTGCCTTTTCGTATCGCGGCGAATAATTCATTGTGCTCCGTTTGGTACATATCATTTTGCTGTCCTTTGTATGTCCACACTTTTTTCCCTGTTTTAATTTCATGCAGGTTACGCGAAACATCTGCAACAGCCTTTCCCTTATTGCCCCAGGCTTCTGCTGCGTAGCCACCCTGGCATCCAGCCTGCTGGCGGCTGTAGTGATACCCTCTTGCATCGCCGGGGTATTCGTATGTGATGGCAAAATGATCGAAGATGTGTCCGTATTGCGGGGCCGTTCTCACCTGGCGTCCGCCGGTGCCTATCGCATTTAAAGGTAACTTGTCGCCGAAAGCCCAGCTCATCATATCAATACTGTGTACGGCCTGTTCAACAATATGATCACCCGACAACCAGTTGAAAAAGGGCCAGTTCCTTAACTGCCATTCGGCCGATTGAAGCTGCGGATTTTCCGGTTTCCAGCTTCTGTAAGTAGCGCCTGTATTGTATGTATTATACACAGCCGATACTTCGCCAATGGCGCCGTCAACAATTTTTCCGAAAGTGGCTCTTTTGGGTTCATGAAAACGCCAGCAAAATCCTGAAACAATGCTCACATTTTTCTCTTTCGCTTTTTTAGCCGCTGCCAATATCCTTCTTATGCCAGGTGCATCAACGGCAGCAGGTTTCTCACAAAAAACATGTTTGCCGGCTTCTACAGCAGCTTCAAGATGCAATGGGCGAAAACCCGGAGGCGTGGCCAATATCACCACATCTACACCCGATGCCAGCACTTTTTTATAGGCGTCAAATCCAATGTACTGGTGTTCAGGACTTACATTCGCTTTGTCGGCATGTATTTCTTTGAGATTGGCAAGCGATTTTTCCAACTGGTCGCTAAATGCATCTCCCATAGCATGCAGCACTACATTGGGGTCGGCAGACAAAGCCTGGCTGGCTGCCCCGCTACCGCGTCCTCCACAACCGATTAGCCCAACTTTAAGCGTATCTGCGTTCATCTTTTTATAAGCAGGCGTTGCATTTATAATATTGAATGGCAAAGCACCTGCCGTAACTGCCATACCCGAAAGTTTAAGGAATGTTCTTCTTTTCTGATTGCTCATGGGTGATGATAATTTTTATTAAGAATGCAATATAAAATATTATTCCCTAAAATGCGTCCTGCAAAATCCTGCAACAAAAACGTAAGTGTACAGCAAGCAGGCCGATAAGTTGCTATGTGTATC
>CAMPJQ010000156.1 GCA_946886925.1 uncultured Terrimonas sp. | reverse complement strand
TCATTCCGATCAGCAAAGTGATAAAAGCAATATTAATGGTATTAAAGTTCAGCATGCAGACAGCAGGTATAAAGCGTGATGAGTATTTTGATAGTGATTGTATATTAATATACGCCGGGGGCGCTTATTATTGCTGCTAACTGAAGTACAGGAAGGAATTATTCCTGCTTTTATAATATGGGCGGCCAGCCACAAGGCAAAGGAAGTTGCCGTAGGATATTCACCGCATAAATGCTTGAACCGGGCACTGGATTTGCCTTTAAAGGTAGTTTGTGCAAGCTGTTCATATATCGCATCCTCATGTACATCGCCGTTTTGACCGGTTATTACAAGATCAACATCATCCATACCAATGGCATGGGCTGATAAAAAAGATTGAATATTTATTTCGATTTCCTGAACATCACGGGGTTTATAAAAAGTATATAAACCGTTTAACTGCGCATAGTCGTTCCCGGAATGTTTTGCGGCCAATAAAAAAAAGGCTGTCCCTTCTCCCGCTATTGTTCCTTTTGCGGTCCCATCGTATAAGTTCTTACCGGAAGAAATATCTTTCTTATACAATCCAAACCGGCTGAGGAGCGCAAAACTGGTATCGGTGAGTTCATCTATCCCACCTACCAGAACAGTTGGAGCATGCTGTTCCTGTAATAAAGTGATGGCGTCCAGTAATGCACTTTCAAAGGAAAATCCCCTGTGCACAAATGTATTATTATAGTTATGGCATTTGAGCAGCAATGCAATTTGCGCCCCAACGGTATTGTGGGTTGACTGTATAAAAGCCGTAGGTGTAAGCAGTTCTTCTTTGTTCTCCACCATTTTCGAAAGAAACACTTCCGTATCTGCCAGGCAACCATAGGCCGTTCCGGTTATAATAGCGCCGGGCATTTCCGTTGCACATGCTTTTAAACAATCCATTGCGGCAGCAACCCCCATTTTTATAATCCGGCTCATGCGCCTGATCATTTTAGGGTCAATGAGCTGTCCATAATCAGGTTCTATACAACTCAACCTGTTCCCCGCATAAACAACAGGTTCAGTTAACAAAGCACCGAAAGAAGGTTGGGGTGATATGCCTGCCGCAGCCTGTATAAACATTATGCTTTTGAAAATATAAGGGATGAACAATTTCCTCCAAAACCAAAGGAATTTGAAAGCACGTTGCGAATGGGCGCTCCTTTTTTAAAATGCGTTTCCGGAATAAAAGGTAATGTTTTCATGGGTGTTTCCAGGCGCAGGTTGGGATAAATCAGCCCGTGTTGTATTGCCAGTGTTGAAAATACAGCTTCAATTCCACCACTGGCGCCCAACGTATGGCCGGTAAAGGATTTGGTAGAGCTCATGGGTGGATAATACCCTTCAAACAACATCTTAATTGCTGTGCCCTCCGCTATATCATTGTTTTGTGTGCCGGTGCCATGCAGGTTGATGTAATCAATTTGCGCGGACTGCAACCCGCTTTGCTGCAATGCGCCTTTCATGGCCAAATATGAACCTGTGCCATCAGGGGAGGATGCCGTTTGATGATATGCATCATTGGCGTTGCAATACCCACTTAATATACAAACAGGAGCATTTTTTAAGGAAGCGGCAACTTTCTCTGAAACAAGCACTACATAACCGGCGCCTTCTCCCAGGTTCAACCCTCTCCTGTTTTCGTCAAAAGGCTGGCAGTAGTGCTGATCAACGTTCATTAAAGTATTGAATCCGTTGAGTGTAAATTTGGTTAATGCATCTGTTCCGCCTGCAATCACCACATCAAGCATATTTTGCCTGATTAGTCTTGCACCAAAAAATATAGCGTTTGCAGATGAGGAACAGGCGGTGCTTATCGTAGATATATGGTTTTTTATGCCCAGTTGGTCTGCCACCAGTTCTGTGGCTGCACCACATTCGTGATGAATAATATTACGCAACCTGCCTTTATATGGATCGTTTAAAAAATCAATAAAAAAATCTTCTGTCTTATCCATGCCGCCCACGGTATTGGCAGAAATGAAACCAGAACGCAGTTCACCAAAGTTTTCTACAGCAGCATACTGAAGCGCTTCTTTCGCAGCAATCGCCGAAAGCAACGCTGTGCGGCTGATATGCGCGGGCATGCCAGCCAGTTCTGCAAGTTCAGCGTTACTCATTTTTACCTCTGCCACGGGTAGCTTATGATGGTGTACCGAACGGAGATAGCGCATTTCACCCATTCCGGCTGTTTCATTTTCAAGTGCAGCCAGGTTTTCGGGTATATTATTTCCGATAGCCGAAATTACACCAGCGCCTGCAATGAAAACGGGGGTAATCATTATTTCAGATTTGAAATTTGAAATTTGAGATTTTGAACAAATGCCAACGCTCCGGCAATACATAAGGAGCACTGTTCAAATCAACCATATACAATATCACTATACTGTTTTAGGCTGATGTTCTGTAATGTATTGGGCCATGGTTCTAACGGAACGGAATACACTCTGACCTTCTTCCGCGTTTGCAAGTTTTATCTTATACTCCTGCTGCAGCAGCACAATCAATTCCAGGGCATCAATAGAATCCAGCCCCAGTCCCTCCACAAAAAGCGGCTGGTCGTCACCAATATCTTCCGGTTTCAAATCTTTCAGGTTCAGTTGCGCTATGATCTGTCGTTTCAGATCAGCCATTAATTTCTCCATTAGCTATGTCGTAAATTTGATGAATATGATCAATATTAAATGGTAAAGACTCTTTTCCAGGGCGATTTTCCACCAGGTACACTACAGCCTTATATTCTTCCCCCAAACATTCTATCCACCCGCTTATACATGTGTTGATCCGTTTGCGATCCAACAAATCCTGTACATAAAACTGCATAAAACCGGCATCGAACCTCTCGCTCACAAAAAAAGCGTTTTCTCCCTTACAATGATGCCTGATGCTGATTTCGCCAATCACAATATTAGGCAAAGTATATACAAATTGGGCAGGACTGGGTATGTTTTTAACGGTTTGGAAATAATTAAGGTCGGCATCCAGACTGGAATTGGCATTGCTCAATACAATACCCACTGTTTCAGGGCTGTATTCTTCTGCAATGCGCCTTTCTTTCAACAGCAATTCCGCCGATAGAAACCCGAGTTTACACAGATTATCCATTTTATAAAATTTGGGATAATCCACATTAAAATATTTATATGCCGAAAGAAGGAAACTGGTTGTATCGCTGCTTGTTTCATCGTTCAGAAGCAGCGTACCGTTCTTGTATACCTTTTTAAGGGCAATACAGCAATGAGCAGTAATGTATGTTTGGGTATCTGACAAAATATGAATATTGTTTTTATCAGCTATCAGCTGTCAGCTGTGAGCTATGAGCCATTGGCTATCTCACTATTGACTTTCACCCTTCACTCTCTTCTCACCTTCACCTTTCACTCCTCACTTCTCCTTCAAACTGTCTCTCATGGTTATTATCCGTGCCAGCTTGTGCAGTGCGGTGGTATGGTCCCTTACATAAGGATTGGTAGTATCCCACACATAGCCTGCCAGTACAGAGCATATCTGGCTTTTAATAAGCGGATCCTGATCGTCGGCAAAGAAAATAGTATCCAGCGTGCCTTCGTACCATGCCATTACATAAGAGCGAAAAGTGTTTACACCCTGCATCATAATATCCATGTATTCTTTATCCCAGTCTACCTCTTCTCCTTTGAGTTTACGGATCACCAGTTTTGCGGCTAACTGGCTGGAAACGGTAGCCAGTGTAACGCCGGAAGAAAATACGGGATCTAAAAATTCGGTCACATTTCCGGTAAGCACAAACCCGTTACCGTAAAACCTGTCGGTAGTGGATGACCACGATTGTAATGTTCGCGGTTCAAACACCAGTTCTACATCTTTAAACCGCTCGCTCAGGTATGGCTCTGTGGCAATCATCGCCCGGAATTTTTCTTCCGGGGAGCCTTCAAATCCATCGAAGAATTCGGGAAATCCCACAAAACCCAGGGAGGTAATGCCATTTGCAAAAGGTATTATCCATATCCATACCGCTTTTTGATGCACCACAATAGTAATGCGGTTGGGCTCGTCCGACATGGCACGTTTTGTATCTACCGTATGTGCAAACAATGCTTTACGTGCCGGCAGGTTGGAAGGTTTTTCCATATTGAACATACGGGGTATCACCCGTCCGTAGCCACTTCCGTCTATAATAAAGCGGGCTTCTATATATTGTTTATTGCCATTGGCATCTTCAATGGTGGTTACAGATTTGCCGTCATCATTAAAAGCAATATGGGTTACCGAAGTTTCGTACTGAACAGGCACTCCCATTTTTTCAACGGTTTTTGCCAGCGTATGGTCAAAGTCGGCACGCTGCACCTGCCAGGTTCTTTTCCATCCCTGGGTAAACTGATCGGCAAACTGATAGTCGCATATTTTACCATTCTTTACAAACTTGGCGCCGTTCTTCTCCTGGAATCTTTTTTCGGCCACAGCATCTAAAAATTTTGCTTCATCCAGGGCTTCCATGCACCTGGGCAAAAGGCTTTCGCCGATTACAAAGCGGGGGAATTTCATTTTTTCAACAATGCGTACTTTATATCCGGCCTGGTGAACAATGGAAGCGGCAACCGTTCCCGAAGGTCCGGCGCCAATAACCAACACATCTGTTTTTTCTGTTTGCATATATTTTTAAATAAGGATTCAGTAAATTAAATCAGCGATCGGGGATCAGCTATCGATCAGCTTTCAGTTGTCATGTCATAATGCCAACGTTCCACCGATTTTCAAATTTCCACCCACCTGTTCAGTCGGCAGGCATTCTCAAATTAGCACATTTATATTGCGGTCTGACGGACTCATTTTCAAATTCTCAAATTAGCATATTTTCAAATTCACCTCTTCTTCCTGCATTTTAGCAAGCTATGGCTTAAACCTATTCCATCGGTTTGTTCCACAATTTCAAAACCTGCATCGTATATACATTGTTTAAAAACCTTTGAATCATACATCTGGCTGTTGCCATTGGCCAATGCGGTAAAATAGATGGATGTTTGCTGGAGGCAAAAAGCTGCAGTTTCAAATCGCTGTGTATCCCAAAATGCTTCCAGGATCAGTACATAGCCATCATCATCTATTGCCGTGGCGCAGCGCGTTAAGATTGAAACGATTTCCACTTCAGAAAAGCAATCTAAAAACTGGCTCATCCATATCGCGTCAAATCCTTTGGGAAAAGGCTGGCTTTCATCTAAAATATTGGTTGGATAAAAAGATACCCTGTTGGTAAGCCCCAGTTCTTCTATTTTTTTCCGGGCCATATTTAACTGTCCGGGCAAATCCATAATAGTGATATGTATATCCGGCGCAAATTGTGCGGAAGCAATTGCCCACTTGCCGGTGTTTCCACCTATGTCTAATATGTTTTTAATGCCATCTTTATATACATGTTTTATTACTGCCGGGAATGCAGTATCCGAAAAAAAATGATCGAAAGCGAACCAGCTTTTCTGCACATGTGCGGGCAATTGTGAAAGTCCTTCATAAATGGTAGGCCAATCACCAAATTCTTTAAGCCCCTCGGGTTTACCGTTTTCAATGCTCTTATCCAGATCAAATAATCCCTGGTAACACACATCGTGAACAAAATCCATGTTTACTTTTGTAAGCGGATCATGTAAAATAAAATAACCCGTGCGGGTTAAAGTATACTTACCATCGTTTTCCAAAACCAACCCTATTCCCAATGATGATTCCAGCAAAACTCTTACTCCATAATGAGGCAATTTTACTTGGGTTACAATTTCTTCAATGGTCATTCCACCTGATGCACTCTCTTCGATAACACTTAAAATGCCTGTATCTCTCATCACTTTGGCTACCTGGAAAACCACAGGGCCAAATGCGATAAATTGTGCCAGCCCTTTCGCCTCCAAAGCTGTCTTGCTATCCTTTTTAAAAAATTTCATCGCCAAAAATGTACTTGGGTTATGGTTTATAGTTAAAAATCAAATTGCTTTCCGTAATACTATTGCTGCGTTGCAACCACCAAATCCCGATGCGGTTTTCAGGCAATTGCTGAATACACCTGTTTGCAATGCGCTGCTTACCACTAAGGGCTGTGTTGTACCCGGCTCTTTAAATCCGGGGGTGGGCAAAATTATATTTTCTTTTAATGAATGCACGCAGGCCACGGTTTCTATTATTCCGGCTGCACCTAAAGTATGCCCGTAATATCCTTTCAGGCTATTAACTGGGGCTTTTTGCAACCCTGAAAGGTTTATGGCTTTCGATTCCATTTCATCATTGTACATGGTAGCTGTTCCATGCGCCGAAATAAAATCTATTCCATTTTTATGAATACCGGCTTCCTCAACAGCGGCTTCAATAGCCTGGTGCAATTCTTCTCCTGTACGGGAAGGACCGGAAATATGATTGGCGTCGTTACTGACCGCTCCACCCGAAAGCTGTATACTTTCTCTTGTATCAGGTTTTTCTACGGAAAGAATAATAGTAGCCGCCGCCTCGCCCAATGTGATACCATTTCGTTTGGCATCAAAAGGTTTGCAAGGTTCATCGCTAACGGCGTGAAAAGACTGGAAACCGGATAATATAAATTGTGTAATGATATCGGCGCCGGCTATTACCGCATTATCGTAACGTCCGGATTGTAATAAGCGCATCCCTGTAATAAGCGCCACCAGGCCCGAAATGCAGGCATGCGATACGATCGCCGGATGAGATTTGAAACCGAAATAATCAGCTATTGCTTTTGCTGAACTGTGCAAAGCAATTCTTTTTT
>CAMPJQ010000155.1 GCA_946886925.1 uncultured Terrimonas sp. | reverse complement strand
GTGGGAACATCACCAAATTCATGAGTAAGCATGTAATACCTGTAGGCTCTGTGAAAATAGGCCGCTCCCAGCACTGCATTTTTTTCTTCTTCCGATTTCCATTGTGGCTGATCAATATAAGAGATGGCTGTATTGGCGTATTTAATGCCCTTATAACCCTCGTACCAGTACCATCCGATCCTGTTAAAATCCGTATGGTTTAATTGTGCGGTAGGTGTAATCTGCAAATTGAGATCCTGCGCCGGTCCCGATTTATCTGTTGTACCTTCAATAGCCATCTCCGAAAAAATCAATTGCGTAATAATCGGAGCTCCATCTCCGAAAAATTCATAGCGCATATTGCGTTCACAGGCAACCAAAACACTTTTTAATCCTTCAGGTGTATTAAACGTATTTTCAGGCGTGTAAAAGGATAATGGTTGCGGTGTTAAAAAGTCTTTCTTGCATGAACCCATCAAGGTAATTATTGCGATTGCCATTATGGATAATGCAGGTTTGTATATTATTTTCATTTTCTGATATTTATGTAGTGATTGGATATAGTCTCAAACTTACTTTACCAAATGTTTTATAAAGTAAGATTCAAGCCCAGTGTATATATCCGTGGGGTAGGTCCACTGTTTTCCGGATCCCAGTATGTCCATTGCTGTGCATACATTGCTGCATTTTTTATGGTAAAAAAGAATTTCAGATCCTGCGTACTGATTCTTTTCAGCAGGTTTTTAGGAACTGAATAAGCGAGTGCCACATTGTCTAACCGGATGAATGATTTTTTCCGGTATACGCTGTAACTCGCACTGCCGTCATTGGAGGCGAGGCGGGCATAATCGTCCGTGGGATTTTCAGGCGTCCAGAACGGGAAGGCATAGGAGTTCACACGATCCGGGAATGCATTGCTCCTGTTCTTTGCCTGGTTATAGGTGGCCATATGACCCCAGTACGAATACATCATGAATGAAAAACTAAAGTTCTCAAAGAAAGTAAATTCATTGCGCAACGTCCACCGGAAACGTGGTTCGGTATAGCCCAGAAATTCTCTGTCATCATCGGTATATTTTCCGTCGTTGTTTACATCTTTGATCTTAAAATCGCCCGGGTAAACCCCGTATGCACGTGCCTGATCGAATTCATTGGTTTGCCAGATGCCCAATGCGTTTTGATCCCATACAACGTCTAAAGGCTGACCAATAAACCATTTATTGGCTTTGTCATCCGCTTCTTTTTCCCCTATCACGTTTCCATTCGCGTCTTTTATATCTGTTTTAGAGCCATAGAGATGCACAATTTTATTGCGGTTCAAAGAAAAGTTCAATGAGGTGTTCCATGTAAAATTATTTCTTTGGATGTTTCTTGAATTGAGACCCACTTCTACACCAGAATTATCAACCTGACCGAGATTGTCCCATACAAAACTAAAGCCCAGGATATCGGGTAATGTACGTTTAACCAGCAGGTCATTTGTTTTGCTTTTGTACACATCAATGCTTCCATCTATCCTGTTGTTGAGCAGTGCAAAATCGAGTCCCACATTAAAAGCGGTAGTGGTTTCCCATTTCAGTAATTTGTTCTGCATATTGTTCACGTACAATTGTGATACCTGCTGGATACTTCCGTTAGGCAGTACGTGTAAATATTTCCCGGTTTGTAAATCAGACAATGCTACATATCTTCCAATGTCCCTGTTGCCGTTTAGTCCGTAGCTTACCCTCAGTTTGCCATAGTTCAGCCATCCGGATTTCAGGAAAGGTTCATCGCTGAACACCCAGCCTATTGCCGCTGATGGAAAAGTAGCTCTTGGATTGCTTTGCCCAAAGGCGGAGTAGCCATCACGCCTTGCCGTTAAAGTAAGCATGTAGCGATCTTTAAACGAGTAAAACAAGCGTGCCATTAAGGCATCCGCAGTGCTTACCTCATCTCCGTATTGGGTGCCATCGCCTTCATCGCTGTAAACGCAGGTATTACAGGGAACAGTAATGGTTGCGGCTCCCATATTGTGGTAGCCCAGTACATCACTGGGTTGAAAGCCTGTGCCCACTACTTTATTGCGCCACACCCGGTATTTTTCCGCATTGGCCAGTAAGGTTACATCCACATGATGATCCCGGCCAATATTTTTACTCCAGGTAAGCAGGTTATCTACCTGCCATTGATAGATATTCCGGTTTTCCCTTGTTGCAATGCCTCCAACATTAGTCCAGTCCTGATATTTCGAAGATTGTCCGTTAAAGTAATTGTACCATTCAAACCGCGGTGTAATATTTACCTGGTATTTTATATCGAATGGCAATGAAACCTTTGCGTAAATACTGGAATTGAGGGTATAATATTTTTTCAGGCGGTCGGTATATTTTGGAACGGAAAAAGGGTTTCTACCACCACTGGCTTCGTCATTGGGATGATAGCGATAATCGGTTGAATCGTCATTCCAGAAAGAGCCCCAGGGAGAATTTGATGTAATCAGCGTCCAGTCTACCGGTACGGCACTTTCATCTCTTACGCTAAATTGCGTATTGGTACCCACACTTAAGAAGTCCGTTACTTTAGCATCTATATTGATGCGGGTACGCATTACATTATAGTCATCCCCCACTACAACGCCTTCGTTTTTCATATAGCCCATAGACCAGTAATAGCTTATCCTGTCCTGCCTGCCGGAAAGGCTTATATTATAATCCTGGCGTTGTCCGTTATGGAACATCATGTCGTACCAGTTTTGAGTACGTCCGCCTTTGTAATTAGCTATTTCAACCGGTTGCAGGTTTAATCTTTGCAACCAAACGGTAACAGGGTCGGCGGTAGGATTGGAATTGTCGTAAGCCAGCCAGTCGGCTACAGCTATGTTTGATGGCAATTGCCGGGGATCGTCAACCTGATAAGGTTTTGCATTGATGTTTGTGCTGTATTGTGCATTTCTTCTCCAGGTATACAAAAATTCCTCAGCATTGTCCACTCTTTCGTTAACGCTCATGGTGGCAAGCCCGGTGCTCGCATTAAAGTTAATAACGGGTTTACCGGATTTACCTTTTTTGGTAGTAACCTGAATTACGCCACTTGCTGCTTTGGCACCGTATACAGCGGCAGAGCTTGCGTCTTTTAATACGTCAATGGTTTCAATATCATTGGGGTTAATGTCGGCCAATGCACCATAATAAATGATACCGTCCAATACAATAAGCGGACTGGATCCTGCATTCAAAGTATTTTTGCCTCTTACCTCCAGAGATGCATCTCCTTTTGGAGAAGCAGTAAAGCCAATGTTCAAACCCGGAATATTTCCGCGCAGGATATCCTGGATGGATGATGGTCGTTCATTTTCCAGTTGTGTGGCTTTCACCGATGATACAGCCCCGGTAAGATCTTTCTTTTTGGCTGTACCATAACCAATCACCACCACCTGTTCCAACTGTGAAGCTTCTGCCGCTTCCAGTTCAACATTAATGGTTGACTGATTTTTTACAGTAATGATTTGTGTTTTGAAACCCACGGATGAAAATACAAGCTTCCCTGAGCCGGGAACGCCGGTTAAGCGGAACCTTCCCTCGTCGTTGGTGGTAGTACCATTGGTGGTACCCTCCACGCTAACGGAAATTCCGGGAACGCCGTTGGGGCGGTCGGCCGTGGTTACCCTGCCCTGCACAGTAATATTTTGTGCAAGCGTGGTTTGCCACTGGCAAAGCAGGAGGATGCATAAAAGCACCGGTAGCCTGCGAAGTTTTCTCTCCTTCATAATAGCAAGTTTTGTTAGTTATTAATAATCAAGTTTTAGTTTGGCGCTTTTTTCAGTTAACCCTATTTCTATTGTTTTTTTTCTGGATGAATATGTATTTTATTATGGTACTCTTTTCCCTGCAACCTGCACCCTGCAACCAACGGCTGAAAGCTGATGGCTCAAAGCCGAAAGCTAAAATCCAATAGCATTACCTCCGTCTACAGGCAGCACGATGCCGGTGATATAACCCGCCGCGTCGGATGATAAGTATACAGCCGCATGTGCTACATCATCCGGTGCTCCCAATTTGCCCATTGGTGTGCGCGACAGTACCCGCTGTTTCCTTTCTTTATCGCCATTTAGCGCCTTGGACGACATATCCGTTTCAATAAAGCCGGGGGCAATACAATTTACCCTTATGCCCAACGGCGACAACTCTACCGCCAAACCTCTTGTCATTCCTTCTACCGCTGATTTTGCTGCTGTATAGGCAATTACTTTCGGTATGCCGTATTGCGATGCCATGGAACTCACCATGATGATCGTTCCTTTTTTACGGATCATCATTTTTTTTGCACACTCCCTGCTCAATGCAAATACGGCCTGCTGGTTAATGCGAATCACTTCTTCATACTCTTCGTTGCTTACGTCCAGCGCATCCTTTTTTAGATGGATGCCGGCATTGTTTACCAGTATATCAATTGCACCATGTTCCTCTTCTATGGTTGAAATGAATGCGCCTATCCGGTTCAAATCCTTAAGATCGAAAATGAGGCCTGTACACTTCTCACCCAGTTCTTTGCATGCCTTATTCATGTGTTCCTTATTCCTTCCCGTAATGATCACTTCGGCGCCGTACTCAATAAATGCTTTTGCGATAGCAAATCCCAATCCTTTGCTGCCGCCGGTGATCAATGCTTTTTTTCCTGATAAATTAAACTTATTGGCTGTTGTCATAAAAATTAGTTAGATCAATATTGTTCGTCTTTTGCTTAACCTGTTTTAACAGGCAAAGCTCCGCCCTTCGGCATGTTAAATATTTTTTTTGCCGTTTTTTAAAATTGTTATACCAAGGCTAAAGGCAGTTAATTTTTCGTTGCTATTTCCAGTGCTTTGGTTGTAGTATAATATTTTGCTATCATGTTCGGCACTTCCCATCCGGGCAAACCGCCTTTCAAATATTGTAAATACCTTTCCATCACCTGTCCAAAATGGGCTTCATGTCCCACATCGTATGATGAAGGAACAATTACCTTCCATTCCGCTCCCTGCTTTTCTGCTTTTACACCAGGATATTTTGTAGCTATGGTTGCTGTCGCTTCCTGCACCGCGGAATCAAAATCATCCTTTTTATCACCGGAAGGAATGATGTATAAAACGGGTTTGTAATTTTCTGCTTTGCCCTGTCTTATTTCAAGTGTGGCTTTGGTTCCTTTTATAATTTCATGATGGGTATCGCCCCCTTCTGCAGCCTTATAATCCCACCGGGCAATGATCTTAACATGAATATCTTTTAAGGTATAATTCATTTCGCCGTTGGCATGCGTATTTAAAACAGAATCCTTTACAATATCCGGTTTCAGATATTCGGGATAAGTATTTTTACCTGTAATGGATGCGTATTGCGACAAGGTTAGAGGCGTTGGCCAAACGCGGGCAGTATTGATCTGAATATCTTTCGTATAATCCAGCGATACGCCGGGAAAACACTGCCACTGTACAAGATCAACAAGGTGTGTTCCCACATCGGCTATGGCATCGCCCTGCTGTGCCGCATCAAAAAACCATTCCGGCCTTACCAATGGTTTACCCGATACGTTTTTAAAGAAATAGTGTACACTTTCAATCATAACGGCCGGATCTTTTTCCGTTCCTTTCTTCAATTCGCCGAACAATCCGGACTGCTGCATCAGTTCCTGCTGCAGTATATTGGTTATTTCCGAACGTTCTGTCATAATATCATAGAGGAGCACATTTTTCTTACCCGCTTCATCAAACGCCTGTACCAGTTTGGTAAAATTGGTACTGTTAATGGCCATGGGTTTATCGGCCAGCACATTCAATCCCGCAGCTACAGACCTTTGTATATAATCTGTTTTTAAACGGTTGTTGCCCGAAAGCACTACCACATTGCCTTTCTTTTGCTCCAGCATTTTTTCAGCGAAATCACTTCCGGTATATACCTCTTCTTTCCAGTGCGTGGGATTATCCGCTCTTTCATTGTACTGGTTAACGAGGCTGAGGTAGGATTGCAATTCCGGTCCTTCCGGCGCATATACGTGTACAGTAGTATCCACACCGGGATAGCCCACCTTTTGCACCAGTGCGGCATGAAAATGGCCCGGGTCGAGTGTGATGAGTTTGACCATGCTGCTGTCTTTTAGGGATTCACCATTTTTATTGCCTGAAGACTGGCAGGCCGTTGCTCCTATCATTAAAGCCGAAAATAGTATGGTTGTATATCGTTGCATAGTGTTGTTTTACCTCACCACTTTCCCCCGCATTTTGCGGGACAAGCTCTCCTGACAGCGCCCACCCGAACGGGCGGGCAGGGAGTGGGACGGTGTTTTAGAATAATTTCAAATCTCAAATTCCAAATCTCAAATCATTGTTCTTACATTAAATCCTTTCTCAATCTGGTAAGGCCATCTTTGTGAACGCACCAGCATGGCATTGGCTTCATCGTCATTTTTAAACTTTTCGGTTACAGGATCCCAGTATAATTTCCTGTTCAGCTTCATAGCGCTATGGTTTAGCAGGCAAACCGAACATGCCCGGTGACCTACTTCTATTGGTGCAATATTGGGTACCCCGGTAATGATGCTGTTCAGCCAGTTGGCATGATGGTCTTTACTGTCTATAAGATGAATTTCATTTTCTCCAATTACCGATGTAAGAATTTTTGGATCGCTTGCATCCAACGCTTTAGCATTTTTACCTTTTGCCACAGGGTCGCTGGCTGTTACGGAATAACTGCCCCGGGTAACGAAGATCCATCCCTCTGTACCCATGAATTTTACGCCATTGGGGTATTCATTGCTGGCCAATACTTTTACGC
>CAMPJQ010000154.1 GCA_946886925.1 uncultured Terrimonas sp. | reverse complement strand
TTTCTGAACAATGCATTGCGTTTGCTGAAGCCTCATTTGCCTCAGCAATCGGCGCCGGAAAAAATTTCGGGAACGGATTTATGGAAGCATGCCCGCTCGGTTATTTCCGGGGGCACAGGATTATTATCCAAGCGTGCAGAAATGTTTGATCCGCAGCATTGGCCCTCTTATTTTTCACGCTGTTCGGGTTGCGAAGTATGGGATACAGCCGGTAAACGGTATATTGATTTTGCCGGAGGCATTGGCGCTGTATTGCTGGGTTATGCCGATGAAGATGTTACTGCTGCCGTTCAAAGAAGGCTTACAGCCGGCACTTATTGTTCGCTTGTTAATCCGCAGGAAGTGGAACTGGCAGATATGTTGCTGCAATTGCATCCCTGGGCCGGTAAAGTACGGTATGCGCGCAGTGGTGGCGAGGCTATGGCAATGGCAGTGCGTATTGCGCGGGCTTCAACCGGTAAAAGCGGTGTAGCTTTTTGTGGTTACCATGGCTGGCACGACTGGTACCTGGCTGCGAATATCGGGGCAGGCAATGCACTGGATGGGCACTTGTTGCCAGGATTGGAGCCCAAAGGCGTTCCGCGCGAATTGCAGGGCACTTCAGTACCCTTCCGGTATAATGACTTTCTATCTTTTGAAGAAGCCGTATCGAAGCTGGGAGAAAATTTTGCCGCAGTTGTTATGGAACCGATGCGGTCGCAATTTCCACAGGACAATTTTTTGAAAAAGATCCGCGAAAAGTGTAAACAGAAAAAAGCTGTATTTGTGGTGGATGAAATTACCAGCGGACTGAGATACGGGTTCCCCGGCGCACTGTCAAAAGTTGGAGTTGACCCCGATATGGTTGTATACGCAAAAGCAATGAGCAATGGGTTTCCCTTTGCGGCTATCGTTGGCCGTGAGAAGATCATGAATGCGGCAGATGGCAGTTTTATTTCATCAAGCTACTGGACGGATGGTGTGGGTACTGCGGCGGCTTTGGCTGTGCTGAAAAAAATGCAGGAATTAAATGTGCAGCAGGTAGTGTGGGAGAAAGGTGTAAAATTTCAACGAGCATTAAAGGAGATAGCAGACCGGTATCCATCCTGTGCAATTGAAATTGGCGGAATGCCTGCCACACCCACGTTAACTTTTCAGCTTGCTGAAAATGCGCCGGCGGCCAAAACCCTCTATATCCGCAAAATGCTGGAGAAAGGATTCCTGGTTTCCTCCATCTTTTATTTGATGCACGCGCATGAAGAGAAACATATAGCGGCATTGCTGGAAGGCCTGGATCATGTGCTTGCCGGTATGGAAAAGATCATTGCGGATGGCGCCCTCCCGGAAGAAGCAGGAAGCTATACTGCCGGTACAGGATTTACGCGGCTTGCATAACGAGTGCTAAGCACAAATGCGTAGTTTTCCCGGCATAATGCATTGGACGATCGTTTTTGTGCTGAAAAATAGTACCATATATCCGGATGAAAGTAACAGCCGTGTTAAAACAGGAAAAGTATTTTTGGATTAAAGGAGCAATTAATTTTAATAACGGCAGATATTTGGCTTAATAAACCTTACAAATGATTTTTCATCTGATCAAAGTTCCTGTTACCGGCACAGCACTCACTTATTTAGACTGGATCGTTTTGCTGGCTTATGGTGCGGGTATGCTTTTTATAGGCTGGTTCTATTCGCGTAAAAATAAAACGAAAGACGACTACCTGCTGGGCGGCCGGAAGATGAACCCTACCGCTATAGGCATATCGCTGTTTGCCACGTTAATGAGCACTTTGAGCTATCTTACGTATCCTGGTGAAACAATCCAGCACGGCCCCGTTATTTTTACAGGTATACTTGCATTCCCTTTGGTATATTACGTGGTGGGATGGTGGCTTATTCCCCGGTTCATGAAAATGAATGTAACCAGCGCTTATGAAATTTTGGAAAAAAAGCTGGGATTGAGTGTGCGCATGCTTGCCATTTTCATGTTCCTTTCACTGCGGTTGCTGTGGATGGCCACCATCATTTATGTAACAGTAGATGTGGCCCTGTATTCCGTAATACAATTCGACCGGTCATATGTACCCTGGATCGGCGCTTTGCTTACGGTGATAACGATCTTCTATACCTCTATGGGAGGCTTAAAAGCCGTGGTGGTAACAGACGTTATACAATCATTTATTTTTCTGGGCGGAGCGCTGCTGAGCATTGTGGTGGTGTGCTTTCAGTTGGGATCCTTTACGGCGATCTTCCCTGCAGAATGGCCGGCACATTGGGATGCTCTACGGCTGGGTTTTGACCCGCTGGAGCGCACAACGCTTGGTAATGCGGTGCTGGTGCTTTTTGTATGGTATGTCTGTACTTCGGGTTCCGACCAAATGGCAGTGCAACGTTACCTGTCTACAAAAGATATTCATACGGCACGTAAATCATTCAGGATATCCCTCTATTCCAATATCATCGCTTATATTCTCCTCGCTCTGGTGGGGTTGGCAATGCTGGCATATTTTACCAGCAACCAGGATTTCCTGCTTGCAGGTAAAAGTCTTAATGAACAGGCAGATACACTTTTTCCACGGTTTATTATGATAGGATTGCCTCCCGGTGTGTCCGGGTTGGTAATAGCGGGCCTGCTGGCGGCGGCCATGTCGAGCATGTCTTCAGGATTGAACAGTGTTTCTTCGGTTATAGCGGAAGATATTATGAAACGATTCCGGAAGAAAACAGTGCCTGTTCCGGATCCGCTGAAGCAGGTAAAAAAACTTTCCTATCTCACGGGAGCGATTGTAATGGCCCTTAGCTTTTTTGTGGGGGAAGTGCCAGGTAATTTATTGGATGTGATCATGAAAGTGGTTAACCTTTTTGTTGCTCCCTTGTTTGTACTTTTTTTCATGGCGCTTTTTGTACCTTTTGCAACCGGAAGAGGCACATTTGGGGCGGGTATTATCTCGGTAGCCGTAGCCATTGCAGTTGCCTTCTGGGAGGCTTTTGGAATAACGGTATTGTGGATCATGCCTGTATCGCTGGTAGCCGGTATTGTTGCGGGTATTGTATTAAGTTATGCAGACCGGTTATTGTTGAAACGTGAGCCAGAGCGTTCCTGAAAACAATTGTCAGATATTTGTTTTAGGGGAATATCTGGTGTAGAAATTGAACGGGATAATGAAAATCACTATTGCCTATAAAAAAATTTAGAAATAGATGAAGGCCACTCCGGGCGGAGAGGGGTTGCCTGCCGGCAGGCAGGGGGTGAGACAGTGGCACAAACATTATTCAAATTATGATACAAATGCGAAAAAGCAGGGTACTGAAAAAACTTCGTTCTGGCGAAACCGTAAGTTGCATTAAAATCAATCTTACCGATCCTAAGGTTTGCGAAATAGCGGCCATGTCGGGGTTTGATTGCGTGTGGATAGACCAGGAACATATTGGACAGAACTGGTCGGTTGTAGAAGCTTCTGTTTGGGCTACCAAAGCACATGATACGGATATACTTGTTCGTGTGCCGCGGGGCGCGTACAACAACTATATAAAACCCCTGGAACTGGATGCTACAGGTATTATGGTGCCGCATATCATGAACCTGGCGGACGCTAAAGAAATTGTTCATCACACACGGTTTCATCCTGTGGGCAGAAGAGCAATTGATGGCGGTAATGCCGATGGTGCTTATACCGGCGTTGATTTCAACCAGTATTTAGAGCAGGCAAATGAGCAGCGTTTTGTAATACTGCAGATAGAAGACCCGGAGCCACTCGAAGAACTGGAAGCCATTGCCGCATTGCCGGGATATGACATGTTGTTTTTTGGTCCGGGCGATTTTAGTCAGGGCATTGGTGCTCCTGGCGTATGGGATCATCCAACATTAATTGAAACAAGAATAAGAGTTGCAGAAGCAGCGAAGAAATGCGGGAAGTTTGCCGGTACAGTGGGCGGCCCCGGAAACCTGAAAGAGCTGAATGAAATGGGCTACCAGTTTGTAAGTATCGGAGCCGATGTGGTAGGTTTAAAAAATTACTACAGCACATTGATTCAGGCTTTTAACGGATCAAACCAAACAGGCAATAGTTCCTATTTAGAAAAACAATAAACGATGCAGCGGAGATTTTTAGGAAATACTGGCATAGCGGTTTCAGAGATCGCCTTTGGTGGAGTGGAAATTGGACTTCCCTATGGCATTGGAGTGAAGTGGGAGGAAGATATGCTGCCGGAAAAAGATGCCGTACAGCTTTTACTAACGGCATTGGATAGTGGCCTGAATTTTTTTGATACGGCAAGAATGTATGGTGTGAGTGAAAACATTATGGGGAAAGCATTTACCGGACGAAGGGATGAAATTGTGCTGTGTACCAAGTGCCGGCATTTCAGGGATGGTGAAGGAAATCTTCCGGACGATGGCGCATTAAGAAAGATCATCCGTCAGTCCCTTGAAGAAAGCCTGCGGGCCTTGCAAACGGATTATATTGACCTGTACATGTTGCACCAGGGTGATATGGAGATACTGGACCGGGATGTGATTGCCGAGGAAATGCAAAAACTGAAAGCAGAAGGACTGGTGCGGTCAATAGGCGTATCTGTTTATTCAGCCGGGGAATCAAAAAAGGCAATAGCGTCTGATGCATGGAATGTAGTGCAGTTGCCTTTTAACCTGATGGATCAGCGGCAGCAATCCTTGTTTGGCCTTGCAGAAGAGAAAGGGGTAGGCATAGTAGTACGGTCGGTTTTATTAAAGGGCCTGCTGAGCAACAGGGGCACAGGGTTGCATCCGATGCTGGCGCAGGTAGAAAAGCATATTCAGCAGTACAAGGACCTGTTAAATGGAAATATTACAGACCTGCCGGAGCTGGCGGTAAAATTTGCACTGTCTTTTCCGCAGGTGTCATCGGTATTGGTGGGCATGGATAAGCTTGACTATTTAAAACAATCGCTTGCAGCGGCTGATGGCCGTTATCTTAAAAATGACCAACTGGCTGCCGCACAATCACTGGCTTATCCCGATCCGGCTTTCCTTAACCTGCCCTATTGGGATAAGATGGGATGGCTGAGGTAGGGAGATTTAAAATTTAAAATTTGAGATTTCAGACTTTACGTTACGCTCCTTGAGGCGTCTTCGCCTTACGGGATAGTATTATCGCCTCTGGCGATAGAAATTATTGCTGGTAGGAATGAATATCTCATCAAAAATAACTTTCATCAAATGATCAAAATCGGAATAATAGGAATGAGTTCCGGCAATGCACACCCTTATTCCTGGTCATCCATCATAAATAGAAAATATGATGGGGAAGAAATAGCCAGGCAGGGATACCCCGCCGTTACGGCTTATCTTAAGGCCAACGAAGATACCATGGGGTTGCCGGATGCCCGCGTAACGCATGTGTGGACGCAGGATGCATCCGTTTCCGAAAGCATAGCGGCATCTTCCGGTATTGAGCATGTAGTGAAAAACGCCAAAGATATGATCGGCAATATAGATGCAGTTATACTTGCCCGTGATGATGCTGAATTTCACGTTGAAATGGCTAAGCCGTTTATTGAAGCGGGCATTCCCGTTTTTATTGATAAACCTTTGGCCATTAAACAGAAAGACCTGGATTGGTTTGAACAACAGCAGGCCAACGGTAAATTTATCATGTCCTGTTCCTCTATGCGGTATGCCAGTGAGTGCCGGGTAGTAAAACAGGAGTTGCCTTCGCTGGGCAGGCTGGAACTGGTAACTGCTGTGGGTAAAAAAGACTGGCTGAAGTATGGCGTACATATGCTTGAAGCGATGTTTGCCACTTTAAATGATCCGCCGGTTGCTACAGTGCAGCATCTTGGCGAAAAGGGAAGAGATGTAGTGCATATTGTTTTTGAAAACGGCTTACCTGCAACTATTCATTTGTTTATGAATATATCAGGTACGTTTCAGCTTACATTTTTTGGACAACAGACCTGGCGCATGGCGGATATCAAAAATTCATATTCCATGTTCCGCGATAATATCATTGAATTTTTACGAAGCGTACAGGAAGGAAAACCAAGACTGGATTTCTCTAAAACAAAAAATATCATTCAAACTGTAATCGCTGCAGAAGAAAGCAGGCTGGCAGGTGGAAAAATTATTCATCTAAAATAATGCGCATGAACGTAATGGAGTTGTTCAGTTTAAAAAATAAGGTGGCATTGGTAACCGGAGGCGCAGGTAACTATGGGCGTTCTATAACAGAGGGATTGGGCGAAGCTGGCGCTACCGTTGTTATAGCCTCACGCAACCTGGATGCTATTGAAAAAACGGCTGCGGATTTCCGCACAAAAGGATTGGATGTATACGGCATGCAGGTAAACCAGGCGGATACGAATTCTGTATTGTTATTAAAAGAGCACATTCAGAAGCAATTCGGTAAACTTGATGTATTTGTCAATAATGCGGTAAGTCGCCCGATGAAAGGATATGCTGCTCCCATTGAACAGTTTGATGAATCAATGAAAGTGAATGCAACAGGAATGATGTTCATTTTGAGAGAGATGACGGATATGATCATCCGGTCGGGCGGCGGAAGTGTGATCAATATCAGTTCAATGATGGGCATGTATGCGCCTGTCTACTCCAACTATGAAGGCATACCGGGCATGGGAGATATCGCGCCTGACTATTGTTTTCACAATGCAGGGCTGATCATGCTTACACGTTTTATGGCCAAAACACATGCAGGTAAGAACATACGTTTTAACGCTGTGAGTCCGGGCGGATTGTTTAACAATCAACCTGTAAAATTCGTAGAAAATTATTGTAAGAAAGTCCCGCTGGG
>CAMPJQ010000153.1 GCA_946886925.1 uncultured Terrimonas sp. | reverse complement strand
ACGTATTAAATAATCAGAAGAGGCTTAAAAATAAAACATTTACATTTACTGGCAACTTGTTTTTTGATAAGATAAAATTTTGTGCTGCGAAAAAATGAATTCATTCCGGATCAAAAGCAGGTAAGTATAATTGCCAGCGCTGTGAGCATGGGTTAACTGGTTAACATTTTAAAAGGATTTATTTATTAAACATTCCATAACTTAACTCTCCTAATTTATTATTATGTCTGGTTCTTCATCTAGTCCCCGCAGGCGTGCCATTAAAAATATGGTTGTAGGATCCCTGGCTATGGGTACTGCTGCAGGTGCTTTTGCACGCACTTCGTCTTCATTAAAAGAAAAGGAAGTTTATACCATGAAAGGAAATATCAATCACTCCGTATGCCGGTGGTGCTACGGTGGCATTCCATTGGAGGACCTTTGTGCAGGTGCAAAAAAGATGGGCATCGTGGCAATTGACCTGGTGGGCCCTAAAGATTGGCCGGTTTTGAAGAAGCATGGCCTGTATTCATCCATGTGCAATGGCGCTGAAATTAACCTGGAAGATGGGTGGAATCATACGGAATTCCATTCTACCCTCATAAAAAATTACGCTGAAATGATCCCGCTTGTAGCTAAAGCAGGATATAAGCAACTGATCTGTTTTAGCGGCAGCCGCCGGAACTTAGACGATGAAACCGGCTGGAAAAACTGTACCGAAGGATTGAAAAAGGTGATGGGAATCGCCGAAAAACATAAAGTAACACTGGTAATGGAACTCCTCAACAGCAAGATTGACCATAAAGATTACCAGTGCGATAAAACAGCATGGGGAGCAGAATTGGCCAAACGGATAGGATCTGAAAACTTTAAACTGCTATACGATATTTATCATATGCAAATTGATGAAGGAGATGTGATCAGGACCATCAGGCAATACTATCCCTACCTTTCACATTTTCACACAGGCGGCGTTCCCGGCAGAAAGGAAATTAACCAATCGCAGGAGTTGTATTATCCAGCTATAATGAAAGCTATTATTGACCTTGGTTTTAAAGGTTATGTTGCACAGGAATTTATTCCAACACCCAAAGACGCCGAAGGCCAATTGGCTTCCCTGCGGGAGGGAGTAAGAATATGCGATGTATAAGAAAATACCGGTGTTTTAATGTACAAACACGCTTTAGAATAAATAAGGGAAGCATGCTAAACGATTGAATAGTTTCTGTAAAGCCGGCAATTGATCAAAGCATGCATTCATAAATACATTTTATATAGTCTAATCTTTAAAAAATTATAAACTATGCCTGATAATGTTTATGATGCTATTGTAATAGGCTCCGGGATTAGCGGCGGTTGGGCCGCAAAAGAGCTTACCGAAAAAGGGCTCAAAGTGCTGATGCTGGAAAGAGGACGCAATATTGAGCATGTAAAAGATTATGTGAATGCCAACAAAGCCCCGTGGGAATTTCCGCACAGGGGTGGGCGTACACAACAGATGATCAAAGATTACCCCGTATTAAAACGCGATTACCCGCTTAATGAAACCAACTTAGATTACTGGTGCAGCGATAAAGACAGTCCATATACGGAAATAAAACGCTTCGACTGGTTTCGCGGTTATCATGTGGGTGGCCGTTCCCTGATGTGGGGAAGACAAAGCTACCGCCTGTCGGACCTGGATTTTGAAGCAAATGCAAAAGAGGGTATTGCCATAGATTGGCCTGTACGCTACAAAGAAATTGCTCCCTGGTATGATTATGCCGAACGTTTTGCAGGAATCAGTGGCTCTAAAGAAGGATTACCCCAACTGCCGGACGGACAATTTCTTCCACCTATGGAAATGACCTGTGTAGAAAAAGATGTTGCTGCCCGTATCAAAGAAAAATTCGATGGCAAACGGCATATGATTATAGGACGTACAGCCAATATCACGGTGCCTTTTACCGACCAGGGAAGAGCCAGTTGCCAGTATCGTAACAAATGCTGGCTGGGATGCCCTTTTGGTGCATATTTCAGCACACAATCCTCTACTTTGCCGGCGGCTATGAAAACAGGTAATCTTACGCTTCGTCCCTGGAGCATCGTTACAAAAATTTTATACGATAAAGACAAGAAAAGGGCAACCGGCGTTGAAGTGCTTGACGGCGAAAACAATAAAACATATACCTACAATGCAAAAATTATTTTCGTTAATGCTTCCGCATTAAACAGCGCATGGATATTAATGAATTCTGCTACCGATATATGGCCCGATGGTTTGGGCAGCAGCAGTGGTGAGCTGGGACATAATGTAATGGATCATCACCTGGGCGTAGGCGCCGGCGGGCAGGTAGATGGTTATGAAGATCAATATTATTTTGGGCGCCGCGCCAATGGCGTATACATTCCGCGATACCGCAATTTCTTTGGCGATAAAAGAGATTACCTGCGCGGCTTCGGCTACCAGGGTGGTGGGAGCCGGGGTGGTTATAGCCGTTCATCGGAAGAAATTTCTATTGGCGCCGGTCTTAAAGATGCACTTACTGAACCGGGTGGCTGGACGATGTATATAGGTGGCTTTGGAGAAACATTGCCTTACCACGAAAACAGGATATATCTTGATAAGAATACTTATTCCGACAAGCTGGAGCAGTTTAACGATCCTGTAACCGGTAAAGATCTGGGCATGCGCCCGGTGCCTGATAAAAATGGTAAACAACGTTTAGACAAATGGGGGCTGCCGGTGCTGGCCTTTGACGTAGAGTATAAGGATAATGAAAAGAAAATGCGCAAAGACATGCTGAACGATGCCATTGAAATGCTGGAAGCAGCAGGTGTTAAAAATGTAAAAGGCCGGGATGGGGATGGCACATTGGGAAGAGGCATACACGAAATGGGAACGGCACGGATGGGCAAGGATCCTAAAACGTCAGTATTGAATAAATTTAACCAGGTATGGGATGCGCCTAATGTATTTGTTACCGATGGGTCATTTATGACATCCGCTTCATGTGTAAATCCATCGCTGGGTTATATGGCTTTTACAGCCAGGGCAGCAGACCATGCAGTGAGTGAATTGAAAAAAGGAAATCTTTAATGTGGGAAATTGAAAATGGGAGAGTATCTGAGGTTTGACAAGAATGGCAATTCCGGCACATCGCTAACGCCTGAATCTGATTGCAGATAGCACTGCGTGAATAAAACGAATATGATTAACGGATAATTATTTTTGATTTCTTAAAATATCAATTATGAACAGACGCGAAGCCTTATCGAGAGTAGCGCTTATACTGGGCGGTACCGTGGTGGGAGCCAATGTTTTTTTGGAAGGATGCAAGCCCGGCGATAAAAAAGCGGCCGCCGCTGGAACCTTTAGTGACGGCGACACTGCTTACTTAGATGAAATAGCCGAAACCATTATACCCACAACCAACACACCCGGAGCCAAAGCTGCCGGAGTAGGGGCCTTTATGACCGTAATGGTGAACGACTGCTACGATGAAAAAGACCAGCAGGTATTTTTTGAAGGCATGAAACTATTAAATGAAGCAAGCGACAAAAAGTACGGCAAATCGTTTATGGAAATTGATGCTGCGCAACGCAAAGCATTGCTAACGGAAATAGATGCCGAAGCAAAAAAGTACATGGCTGAAAAAAAAGGCGAAGATCCCAAACATTATTTCCGCATGATGAAGGAACTTACCCTGCTGGGTTATTTTACATCGGAAATTGGCGCCACACAGGCTTTGCGTTATGTAGCAGTGCCGGGAAAATATGAAGGCTGTGTGCCTTATAAAAAAGGCGACAGGGCATGGGCGACTTAAGAACAGTTTATGGTTTGAAGTATTGGGTTACAGATGCTGGCAATGTTTGGTAAAATCCCCTGTAACCGGGGTTGACATAAGAAAGTTTAAGAGAAGTTTATTGAATCTCGTATCAATAAACTTTTTTCTTTTATAGGGTATTAAAAAATAAGTCAGGAGTTGCAATAGTTGAATATTATACTTCATGAAAAGTAACGCCTGTTTTCGCAGCAAAACTTTAGATTTGATCATGCAACATTTTAGAAACTATAGCGTTACCCCTGCTATGCAAAAATGGTTTTGTTCGGTAATATTTGCTGTGATATGTCTTTTGGGATGTACCGGAAATGAGCACATACCCGATGTGTCAAACATCAAAGTAAATCTTGAAGTACAACGGTTTGAACAGGATTTTTTTGCAATAGATACCAACAACATTTCTGCAGCAATGCCTGCATTACTGCAAAAGTATCCTGTTTTTTTACCTGATTTTATTCAGCATATACTTGGGCTTTCGCTTACTGATGACGGAGGGAAATCTGATGCAGCCATTAAAATGTTCCTTCGCGATTACAGGCTGGTAAAAGATACCGCATCAAAAATATTCAGCAATTTTATTGCCATCGAAGAGGAAGTAAAAAAAGGATTACAATTTACTAAATACTATTTTCCTTCCTATCGCACACCCGAAAAACTCATCACTTTTATTGGCCCGCTCGACGCTATTTTTCAAACCACATTGGGAAAAACCGGTGATGTAATAACGCAGGATGCACTTGCTGTGGGACTACAGCTACACCTGGGTAATAATGCTTCCTTATACCAAAGCCAGGTTGCGCAATCTCTCTTTCCTAAATATGTATCCCGGAAATTTGAACCGGCTTATATAGCGGTTAACTGCATGAAGAATATTGTTGATGATATATATCCACCCCGGGCAACAGACAAAACTTTATTAGACCTGACCATAGATAAGGGCAAACGGCTGTATGTATTGGATAAGCTGCTGCCGCATGTTGCGGATACTTTAAAAATTGGTTATACTGAAGCCCAATTGAAAGGCTGTTATTCCAATGAAGGATTGATATGGAGTTTCCTCATTCAAAACAACCTCATATACAACAGCGATCCATTAAGGATTCAATCTTATGTAGAGGAAGGCCCGCTTACGCAGGAACTGGGGGAGGGTTCACCAGGAAATATTTCCTTATTCCTGGGGTGGCAGATCATAAAAAAATATATGGAAAATTTTCCGGATACTACTATTGACGATCTGTTACAATTGGATGCCAAACAAATCCTGCAGGATTCAAAATATAAACCGCGGTAATAATCACTGGGTTTACATTCTTACTCTTTGCGCTTTCTTTCTCTTTTTATTGTGTCTCTATGTCTTTACTGTGCCTATGTGTTAAATGTCTTTCATCACATTACCAGGTAAGTTCTTCCGTATGGGTTTTACTTTAATACCCCATATTTACCGGATTGAAACTCCTGGAAGGCTTCATATATTTCGTCCTGGGTGTTCATCACAAAAGGGCCATAGCTGGCAATGGGTTCGTTAATGGGCTCACCGCTTAATAATAATACTACCGAATTTCCCGTCGCCTTAATTTCAATGTCTTCTCCTTCGTTATTAAACAAAACAAAACTATGCTCACCAGCATTTTCACCATTTACTTCTATACTCCCGTTTATTATCAATAGCGCCGTGTTATGGTTAGCAGGAATGCTGGTTGTTAATCCGCCATCTTTGTTCAGTTTAATATCAAACAAATTCACAGCAGAATAGGTAGCGGCAGGACCGGCCACACCATTAAAGTTTCCGGCAATTACATTTACCAACCCCTGGTTACCGGGCAATTGTATTTTACCCATTTGCGCAGAGCTGATAGCCTGGTAATGTGGCGCTGCCGATTTATCTTTTTTAGGCAGGTTTACCCAAAGCTGCACCATTTCAAAGGGACCTCCCGTTTTGGAAAACTCCTCTTCATGATATTCCTTATGCAAAATACCTGCACCTGCAGTCATCCATTGTACATCGCCGGGGTGGATTATACCGCTGTTGCCGCTACTGTCGTGGTGGGCAACACTGCCTTTATACGCGATGGTAACGGTTTCAAAACCTTTGTGCGGGTGTACGCCTACGCCCTTCACGGTTTCAGATGGTCCAAAATCGTATTCGGCATTGAAATCAAGCACCAGGAAAGGACTGATCCTGCGTTGCGTAATACGCGCACCCGGAATATAATGATATACCCTGAACCCGTCGCCAACCATGCCGGGGCTGGAAGGCCTTTGTATAATGCTTTCAATTGTTTTTTTCATATTGTTACTCGTTTTTATTAAACACGGTTATTGATTTTCACTTATTGAATATTGATATCCAGCCCTGCATTTTTTAACGCATCATCAGTAAAACTTACCGTTGGCTTATTGGCAGCCTTACGTTTATCCAGCGCCTCCCTGATCTCACTCTGCAACAATCCACTGCCACCACCATAGTGCTGAATTATAATAATGCCGGCATCCTGGTGCGTAAAAATTTTACGAAGCTTTTTTTCTTCTTCGTCACCAATGCCATTGGTAAGCAGTACCACATCAAAATGATGATGATGAAATTTTTCAATAGCATCCTCATCTGTAGCCGCGCCTGTTCCAACCCATTCCGGATCATTATTAACCAGCCTTACTACAGTTTGTAAAATGCTTTCGTCTCTGCCTATTATTAAAATTTCTGTTCGCATGTTCATGTTAATATTTTAGCGTGAATTTTAAAGCGCTATATATCCATCGGAACATCCATCAGCAATATTTCTGTATCGCTATCGGCTATGATAGAAATGGTATCTGTTTCCCATATCCCCAATCCGTCACGGGCGCCCAGCTTCTGACCTCCGATGGTTACTTCTCCCTTCAATACAAAAACATATACGCCATTTCCCTTTCTTTTGATGCCGTAGCTTAACTGTTTCCCCTGTTCCAGGTCACCAAGACTTAACCAGGCG
>CAMPJQ010000152.1 GCA_946886925.1 uncultured Terrimonas sp. | reverse complement strand
CCTCAATTCGTACCAGCAGGCACTGATGCAAAATGAAATTTATTTAAATGATCATCCTAACGATACCAATGTTCCCTGGTCGGAAAGTGAACTTGAAGAATACCGCAAGGTATCTGTGGGAGATCCTACCGGTAATTACGATAAATATTTTAACAGCAATAACCTGCACGATGTTATCAGGCATGATTACCCGATCAGCAATCAAAATTTTTCGATCAGGGGCGGTTCGGAAAACATTAGCTACTATGGAAGCCTGGGATACTTTAGCCAGGCGTCAATGATCCCCACTGAAAATTTTCAGAGATATTACGGGGTGCTTAATCTTGATGCTGATCTGAACAAGTCGCTAAAAGTTTCTTTAGGAGTAAGGATGGATCGGGGTATCCGGAAATGGCCCTCCTTCGGCAATCAAATAACAGATGTGTTTGGGATCTATGGAAGAATGTATGAGATCGCTCCTGATGACGCTATATGGTATCCCAACACCGACGGATTTTGGGCAAGAGGCAGGTTTGATTTCAATCCTGCTGGTCGTATATATACTTCGGGACGAAGCACCAATAAGGCCGATAATACTCTCTATACTGTGGGCCTTGAGCAAAAGCTGCCGTTAAAAGGGCTAAGCATTAAGGGTATTTTTAACTATGGAACGGTTAATACATTTGGTGAAGCATGGAATACCGATCCCATTTACTGGGATGTTGACAATACGGTAACGCCCGCTGTGTACACCAAAAGGCTGCCCACATCAAAACCCACCTTTGCGCAAAACTATTTGAGATCCAATAGCATTACAGCGCAAGGCTTTCTGAATTATGACCGCAGTTTTGGTGACCATGCGATCACTGCATTATTGGTGGCTGAAGTGCGTGATATAAACACCAAGAGTTTTTACGCGAACAAAAAGAATTATAGTATTCTAATTCCCACTCTTGACATGGGCAGTTCAGTGCAGACGGATATAGGTAACGGTGGTACTGCAACACAAGCCCGTCAATTTGGGTTAGTTGCTAAATTAGACTACAGATACCAGGACAAATATATGATTGGTTTTTCCGGCCGCAGGGATCAGCATTATTACTTTGCTCCCGGGTTCAGGACTGGTTATTTCCCTGCCGTTTCTGCAGGATGGAGAATTGGGCAGGAAAAGTTTATAAAGAATAATTATACATGGATTAACGAGTTAAAGCTCCGTGCTTCATGGGGTCAGTCCGGAAACCTTGCCGGTGATCCTTATCAATACCTGAGTACATATGGTATAGCCAATGAAATTTACAGGCTCGGTGGCCAGTTAGGAACTGGATTATACGAAAGATCTCCTGCCAATCCTTCTATTACCTGGGAAAAACAAAGACAAACGAATATTGGTGTTGACGTTGTTTTATGGAATGGGTTATTATCCTTTAGCGCTGATTATTTTTACCAGGTCCGCGATAATATGTTGCTTACTCCTGATGTTACGATCCCTGCAGAATACGGGATCACACTGCCCCAGGAAAATGCAGGAAAAATGTCGAACCGGGGCATTGAGGTGAGCGCAGGCACCAGGCATAGTTTTTCTAACGGGATTGTTTTTGATGTTAATGCTAATTTTTCTTTTGCCAGGAATAAACTGCTTAGAATTTTTGAAAACCCGGCAACTTATAACGATCCTAACCGGCGGCGTACAGGTAATCAACTGGGGGCACAGTATGGTTTGGTAGCATTGGGATACTTCCAGAGCCAGGAAGAAGTTGATAAGTCGCCCGAACAAAAATTTGGTTCCTATACCGTTGGTGATGTAAAGTATGCGGATCTTAACGGAGATGGTATAGTTGATGCAACTGATGAAAAAAAGATAGGCTACCCGAATTTTCCTGAAAGTATATTTGGCTTAAACCTGGCCGTTTCATGGAAAGGTTTTGATATCAGTGCGCTCATCCAGGGCGCTACCTTAATGAGTGTTAACAGGCCGGGGGCAGCAGGCGGCGGAGCGCCCGGAAATTCCAATGGTAATACACAGATTGAAGCATTGGATCACTGGACTCCTCAGACACCCAATGCAAAGTTCCCAAGGTGGTCTTATCTCAGCTTAGCCAATAATTTCCGTACCTCAACCAATACAATGAGAAACAATACCTATATCCGGTTGAAGGGTTTCAACGTTGGCTATACCCTCCCGGCTGGCTTATTGGAAAAGGTCAGGATTCAGTCTTTAAGGTTTTATGTTTCGGGTCAAAATTTGTTTACCTGGACGGCTGAATATCTTAACTCGGATCCTGAATCCGCAGCAGGAGGCTCTTATAGATTTGCCAACCAAAAATCTGTTTCTTTCGGTGTTAGTCTATCATTCTAAATACAGCAACAATGAAAAATATAAAAAGAGCAATACACTATAGCCTTATAACGGTTTTTACAACCGTTACTATCTTCCTTTCATCGTGTAAAGAAAAATGGTTGGATATTGAACCCCAGGACCGTGTAAGCGAAGATGCAGTTTGGGATAATCCTTCGGTAGCCGATTTGTTTTTAAATGATATCTATGGCTACCTGCCACCATACAGAACTACCGGTTGGTGGAGTGAAAGCTGGACAGATAACTGCATGAATGTTCAGACCTGGCAAGGCCAGGCGGAAATTGTTCGCAGTGGTTCATTGTCCCCCAGCAATACTTTGTTTACTATTAAAAGATATGATGCTGTTAATGATTGGGCATGGGATGCAAACTTTTCTTACATCCGAAAATGTAATGTGTTTATACAAAAGGTAAGACAATCCGAAACATTAACCAGTGAGTATAAAACCGTGCGGGTGGCTGAAGCCAAATTTCTTCGTGCCTGGTTTTATATGACCACCTTTAAATATTTTGGAGGGCTTCCGATTATTGAAGAACCTTTGGATGAAAAAACGCAGGGTGATGCGATATTCCGGGAAAGAGCAACTGCGCAGGAAACGGCTGCTTTTATCAGCAGGGATTGCCAGGAAGCAGCCGACTCCCTTCCTGTGGATCAACCGGAATGGGGCAGGATAACAAAAGGAGCTGCACTGGCATTGAAGGGATATATTGAACTGCTTGCTGCAAGTCCGTTAAGTAATCCTGATGGTAATACTGAACTATGGGCGAAAGCCGCTGCCAGTTACAAGCAGGTTATGGATATGGCAAAATACCAGCTAACGAATTATTACCACGGATTGTTCATTGAAGACAATAATCACAATGCTGAAATGATTTTGCCCTACGTCATAAGATATCCTCTTGCCAATGAAGACCAGGATGTTCGTTTTTTAGAAGATCTCTATGGTCCTGCTAATGCCATAATAGAACCGTTTGGCGTTGTAAATTATTCTATTGTTGAATCTGCACCTACGCAGGACCTGGTTGATGCCTACCGCATGAAAGATGGGAAAACCATTACAGAATCTCCGCTTTATGACGCGGCTCATCCCTATGAAAACCGTGAACCCAGGTTTTATGAATCTATTATTTATGATGGGGCGCCATTTAGAGATGGGTTTATCTACACAAGAAAAGGAGATCCTTACAATGCTGTTGACCGGGCCCGTACCTCATGGGTTACCCCTACGGGATATTATATTCGCAAAACGTATGATGAAAGAATTAACGGGCTCCTGGAACGTCCTAAGGGAAAGAAAAACCATGGAGATTGGCCGTTGCTTCGGTATGCTGATGTACTCTTAGGCTATGCCGAAGCACAAAATGAAGCGGTTGGCCCCGATCAGTCTGTGTTAGATGCAATTAACGAAATAAGAACAAGAGCTGATGTAAGTATTCCTTCAATCCAGGATACGTATGGTACTGTCAGCCAGGATCAAATGCGCGGGATTATCCGTAATGAAAGAAGAATTGAGCTTGCATTTGAAGATAAGCGCTATACCGATATTACAAGATGGAAAATAGGCAATAAGTTACAGGGTTTTGTGAGAGGAGTTGAGCCTTCTCTGAATACGGTAACCAATAAAATCAGTTACGAGTATTTTAATGTGGTGCCTCAAACCTATATTACAGCCAATGATAAAAATTATCGCCTTCCGATTCCTTTGAGCATTATGGAAAAAAACCCGAAATTGACACAAAATCCCGGATATTGAGTGTCTTAAGCATGATAATCGGAGAATTGTAATGCCAGCGTATTATGTTCGGTTCTAATGTAAAGGGGGCTGTCTAAAAAGTAATATTTGCTATCAAGTCGCTAACCTGCCTAGGCAGGGCACGAAGAAAATAAAACCTGAAGATCATGAATTTGTGTCTCAGTGGCATCTTATAGACCAGCCCTTTTGAGACAGCCTCTTTACTTACCGAATCTTTAAGTATTCACAAAGCAAAAGTTATGAAAAATTTTTATGCAAAATTATTGTTTTCCCTGGTTGTATTAACTCATTGTTCTATGGCGAAAGCTCAGAACATTTTTGAGAAAGATTATACTAAACCGGAGGCTACAGAAATAGGAGAGCCGAAACCTAAAATTGTTACTCCAGGTATAGGTGATGCCCCGCCTTCCGATGCAATCGTTCTTTTTAATGGCAAAAATCTTGATAATTGGGTAATGTCAAAAGTTCAAGGTCCCTGCGTGTGGAAATTGAAAGATGGCGTTATGACTGTTAATCCGGCAACCGGCGATATTCAAACCAAACAAAAATTTGGTGATTGCCAGTTACATATCGAATTTAAAATCCCACCGGATGCTAAAGACAGTCCCGACCATAATAATGCCGGTAACAGTGGAGTATTTATGCAGGAACGTTATGAGGTACAGATATTCGATTCATACAATAATGAAACGCCGCTCTATGCCAATGGCCAAATTGGAAGTATTTATAAACAGGTTATTCCTATGGCAAATGCGTCCCGCAAGCCGGGTGACTGGAATACTTTTGACATTTATTACACAGCTCCCCGATTCCGATTCAATGGTACCGTTGAAAAGCCAGCCTATATTACTTTAGTGCACAATGGAGTATTAACACTGAACCATTTTGAAATTCAGGGAACGATAGAATATATCGGTATTCCACGTTACGAACTTCATGATAAAGCAGCTATTAAATTACAAGGTCACGGCAGTGAAGTTAGTTTTCGGAATATTTGGATAAGAGCGCTGTAAGGATCCGGTATAAAAAAGAATATTTGCCACAAAGCCACGAAGGCACCAGTAAAATAGGATCTAAAGCTCAGCTTCTGGTTTCTGTGTCTTCGTGGCATATTTTCTATGCCGGCTATTTGGAGGCAGTTTCCTCTTTAATATGTATAGCAGATGTATGCCTTATGAAAAGGAATACAACTGTGCGGGGTTCTTAACAAAAATATTTTCATAATACTGACCTAAGCCCATTTGTTGCAAATCATCTTTAAAGGTAGTTAGTAGAAAATTCAATCCGGGCTTACCTCCATACGATTGCCAATAGGTAGTTTTGGCGGCATCCATTCCCATTGTGATCTGATCGGGGAAATCAGGCAATAAAGCCTGCAGTAGCTTATAAGTCCAGTTTTCTTTTTCTTTCCATCTGAAAGCGCTGTCGTATTCTACTTTTACCCCTGTTTCAAGTAATGCCCGGTTGTAACCAATATCCTGGCAGCGATCAACATGTGAAATAACAACGTGTTGCAGGTGAGCTCCCAACTTTTCAAATATATTCACCTGATCAATGGCATGTTTACCAAAATTGGAATGGGTTAAAATGGGTGAGCCGGTTTCAAGGTGAGTGTTAACTACTGCATGAAATATTTTTTCCTGATGAGCAGTGATTTTTTCATCACCAGTTGCCAGCTTAATCATACCGGCCTTATGAGTGGTTCGGTTAACAAGGGGTCCATTATAATCATTGGAATCAATTCCACTCATCACATCATCTATAAATAATTTGGTCAATTGTTCTTCAGTATAGGAATATCGCCAGTGATTGGGTAAGTAGTACTTTTCGAGATGAATTCCGGTAGGTGCTACAATATGTACACCTGTCCTGCGGGAGACTTCAGCCAGTTTGAGCACATTACGGCCACAATCAGCCGGCATGGTGTCAACCATCGTTCGTCCCCCTGCTTCGTAAAAGCTTTTTAATTCCTCCGAAATTTTATCTACGTTGTTAAGAAGGAATAAAGGATCCTGCAGGGTGGGATAACTTTCCTCAATAATAATATGTTCGTGCGAATAAGTCAGTCCCATTTCGGCAGGAGAAATATCTCCTAACACCGTACGGACAAATGGGGCTTTAGTTGATGGCATATAATACATTATTTATTGCGTTCAATCATTTTCGGTGCATCTCAAATTTTCGCAGGTTGGTGATGACATCATAGCCTATCCGTCAACTTAAGGTTTTTTAGAGGAGGAAACTGCAGTCTCATCTTTCCGGCACGTGGAGACACGTGCCGGGGCAATCGCCTTGGTACGTGTCTCACGTACCATCACCGGAACGTCTCTTTTATTTAAGTTATGGCTATAGTGAAACACCAACCTGTTGTGCATGCTGATTGATACCTGACACCTGACCGCTGATCAAAAATTATATCTCCAACCATTCCTGCTTGTATCTGCTAAAGTTTGAGGAACCTCCAGGATGGTTCCCGTTTGTTGCAGTTTTGATTGTAATTTAGAAATATCTAAAGTATGAGCGGCCATGTCCTCATCCAGAGATAGTGTGGCAGCTAACCCCGCAGCTTGTCCCATACTCATTGTTTGGGCCATTGAGCGGCATGAAGCATGGGCATCATGCGTAGCAGAAAAACAACGGCCTGCCATCCAGGCCAATTCACTCCCTTTAGGCACGATCGTTCCATAGGGAACAC
>CAMPJQ010000151.1 GCA_946886925.1 uncultured Terrimonas sp. | reverse complement strand
AGCAAGACTGTCTTTTGGAACGGAATAACCGATATCCGTTGCCATCCCTGTACCTGTTCTCCCCTGCCCGATTCCCTCCCAGGGAAAAAAAGTAAGGATGGTACCTGGCGTTCCTTTTTCATCGCCAAAATAAAAATGGTAGGTGCCGGGGTCATCAAAGTTCACGGTTTTTTTAACCATCCGTAAACCAATAACCTTTGTATAAAATTCATAATTGCGTTTTGCATTGCCGGCAATGGCCGTGATGTGATGCAAACCCAGTATTTTATTTTCCATGATATATGCTTTAAAAGTGTGCTGATTTTAGTTAAAAGTAAATATTCACGTTACTGTTTCAGCTATTTTTTACCCATAGCGGCCCATTTTTCGACTCGTATTTCCCTATGTTTTGTTGCATATACAAATCATTTAAAAGAACCATCGCTTCTTCCGGCACATTATTAACCAATACCGAAAATTCCTTTGTAGTAAGTGTAGGATAATGGCTGAAGATGTTTTCCCAGGATGTATCAATCGTTTTTTTTACAGCGCCGGGATATAGTTTCAATAAAGCCTGCTCGTATTGTTCATACGGTTTGGAGCCATATACCAAAAACCGGTTATTGTCTTCATCTGTAAAAAATATACTGGGGAAGCCTCTAACACCCAATTGTTTTGCCAGGGAAAGATCTTCTTCAAACAACGCTTTGGCACTGCCTTCAAAATCAGTTCTAAACTTTGCAGTATTCAATCCTGTTTCCAGTGCAGCCTGCAACAAGTGCTCCCATTTGGTAATGTTTTTCTTCTCCAGAAAAACCATTTCTTTTATTCTTCTTAAAAAAAACAATGCATTTTCTGCTCCCTGTAATTGCGCGGCTTTAAAAGCAATTGAAGGCGGGTAGGAAGAATCTAATGGATCTTCGAGCCACAGGTCTCCATCAATGGGCATATCATAATAAGCGCTTGCTTCATCCCAGTGTTGTGCAACACTGGTTGGACCATTCACATCTCTTCCGCCATAAGTGTCCCATCCCTTCAGCAATCCACCCATCCTGTATTCTATATCAAAATATTCACCGTATTCCAGTTTCAGCTTTCTCAGTTGAGGTTCAATACCCCAGCAGGATGAACAAATAGGATCGGTAAAATAAAGAATACGGATTTTGTTCTGTTTAGCTGCAGTATTGATCTCATTACCGGATGTAAAGGCGCCGGGTATTTCACAAATACCAGTTTCGGGATCGCACATCATGGGATTGATTTGTTCTTTATTGTTCATTTCATTCGTTGTTTACATTAATAATAGAATTGGCAATGCTTTATGACACTGGCTATTTGCTGAAAAGCTTTGCCGCATGCGCCGTATTGGCAAATTCATCCAAACGGGTAATGAGCCCGTCTTCAACCACAAAAGATTGCACCCAGTCCTGTTCTAAAAGTTCTCTATTCTTTTTAATTCTTTGTTTTTCATTTCCCAGCACTACCACACGGTTTCCATTCTCAAAAAAATGATTGGCCTGAAACCCTTCTATATCAACATGCGTTATGATATTGCCGATAAACTTCACTACTTCATCTTTTCCGGTATAAGTGCCATTGTAGGGGATTTCATCTGTGCCATGATAAACCCAAACCGTATTATCCGACAATGTTTTTTTCAGTTCTTCCATATTGCCTGCTCCAAAAGCAGCGAACATGGCTTTCACGATTTCTGCAGGGCTCATTAGTTTGTTCGTCATTTGAATTCATTTAGTATTAAAAATTGGTCGTTAATTCTATTGTTAATTTGATACGGCAAAGGTACTGCCACCCAAAGACCGCTCCATTGAGTACAGGCAATAAATGGCATAGACAAACGTCAATGAAAAGGCTTGATAAATGTCAATACCTTAATACCCGCTGGTTAAATGATGTATTGCAGGATCACCTGCAGGAGAGAGCGGCCTTATAGTTATACAGGCCCTTTGCAAGCAAGAAAGAGTGGTTATTTTAAAATTCAGGTAATCGTAACTTTTATGCCCGAACTAATGAACTTTTCTGCAATGGAAGAGGGGATGCCTTTATCTGTAATGATTTCATCAATTTCATCCAGACTGCAAATTTTGCTGAATCCCCGTTTACCAAACTTGGTATGGTCGGAGAGCACAATTACTTTCTGTGCTACGGACATCATTCTTCTATTCAATTGGGCTTCCATAGAATTACTGGTGGTAATGCCAAATTCAAAGTCAATGCCATCCACACCAAGATATAATTTAGTGCAATAAAAATCCTTTAAGATGTCTTCTGCATAAGAGCCTACAACAGAAGAAGAACTTTTCCTGATTAAACCCCCTAATTGCAATACGTCAACATCAGGATGCCTGATCAATTCATCAGCTACCTGTAAAGCGGATGTAATAACCGTAAGTTTCAGATTGATTTCAATTTCTCTGGCCAATGCGAGCATTGTAGTGCCTGATGCAATAATAATTGAGTCACTGCTCTCAATATATTCAGCCGCTTTTTTGGCAATGCGTTTTTTTTCTTCAATTTGAAGATTTTTTTTCTCATTTACCGGCCTGTCAACTGTAAACGGATTGGTATTACCTGCACCGCCATGTGTTCGATACAACTTATTGTTTTTTTCCAACAGCATTAAATCTTTCCTGACGGTAACAGCAGAAACCTTCAGATCTTTGCATAAGTTAATAACACTTTCGTAACCCTTCGTATTAACTATTTCAATGATTCTGCGATGACGTTCCAGGCTCGACAGATTAGTTGTCTTTCTCATCATTCAAGAATAAATAAATTGAACTATTGCAATATGCAATCTAAAGAAAATGAAATTATTTTTGGTAAACAGATTGAATAGCTTCGTTTTTTTTCTTATTCTAACTGTTGCACGATAGGTAAAATTGTGCTTAGATAATGCTACAAAAGGCATTATTTTCTCCCGGACACAGTACTATCAACACTTGCAGCTATTATTTCCATCCTCTTACTATCTCTTTCATTTTTTTTGCCTGTTTCATACATTTATCTTAGGTTTGTTTTAATTACGTTTTAACAAAATTTCATTTTCAAATGAAAGCATTTGATAGAACAGCGTTAATCAATTGTGTAAAAAATACTGCCGGATGGGATATTCTTATTATCGGTGGAGGAGCCACGGGATTGGGAATAGCAGTGGATGCCGCAACCAGAGGTTACAGAACGCTCCTGGTGGAGCAAGAGGATTTTGCAAAAGGTACTTCAAGCAGAAGCACTAAGCTGGTTCATGGAGGCGTACGCTATCTTGCCCAGGGAAATATAAGCCTGGTGAGGGAAGCCTTAAAAGAAAGAGGCTTACTGCTGCAAAATGCGCCCCACCTCACTAAAAACGAAACTATTATTATTCCCTGCTATTCATGGTTTCGCGGCATGCTGTACACAATTGGGCTCAAATTGTACGATTGGCTTTCAGGCAGTCTCAGCATTGGAAAATCAAAGTTAATTCGCAAAAAGGAAGTAATCGAAAGGCTACCCACCATCAATCAATCATCTTTAAAATGCGGGGTGCTGTACCATGACGGCACTTTTGACGATGCCCGCCTTGCTTTGAATCTGGCACAAACCTGTATTGAGAATAACGGAGTAGCACTTAATTACTGTAAAGTAATTTCTTTAAATAAAAACAGCGCTGAAAAAATTTGCGGAGCAAATATACTGGATAGGGAGACCAATGAATTGTATGATGTGAAAGCAAAAGTAGTAATCAATGCTACGGGTGTTTTTGCAGACGAAATATTACAATTGGATAATCAAAATGCAAAGTCCATTATACGGCCGAGCCAGGGTATTCATTTGGTATTGGACAATTCTTTTTTGCAAAGCGAAGATGCAATCATGATACCTCATACCGACGATGGAAGAGTGCTCTTTGCAATTCCCTGGCATCAAAACGTACTTGCAGGAACAACAGATACACCTTTGAACAATCATTCACCTGAGCCCCGGGCCCTTGAAAGTGAGATAGACTTTATTCTGAGAACAGCAGCAAGATATTTAACAAAGAAACCAACAAGAAAAGATGTATTAAGCGTATTTGCCGGCTTGCGTCCATTGGCTGCAACTACTGATAATACAGAAAAAACCAGGGAAATTTCAAGAAGCCATAAAATTATTAAATCAGACAGTGGCCTTATTTCCGTAATAGGCGGTAAATGGACTACCTACCGGAAAATGGCCGAAGATACCTTAGGCAGAGTAATCAGAGAGGAAATGCTTCCTCCACAAAAATGTGTAACCGAGCACCTCAAAATCCACGGTTACAGCAAATCCAAATCAAATGGCGCTCTGTCCCTTTACGGATCCGATGAGGAAGCAATAAAAGGGCTAATGGCTGAGAATAGTTCGTTGAGCAAGTTGTTAAGTCATGATGTTGACATTACTGAAGCGCAGGTAATATGGGCGGTGCGGCATGAAATGGCAAGAACGGTTGAAGATGTGCTGGCGCGCCGAACCCGGATTTTATTTATTAACGCACAAGTTGCGCTTGATCTTGCACCTAAGGTTGCGGAAATTATGAAGACAGAATTAGGCCAGGACGACGAATGGGAAACAGATCAGGTTAATTCATTTGTTGCGCTGGCTCAGAATTATTCGTTGCAACACATTCCTGTTGATTATGCAATTAATAAAAGTGAAGCTGCGGGAAAATAAAAACCCGGCTTTATAAAAGAAGGTTCATAATAATTTTTTTAAAACAAACCTCTCCATTATGGAATTCAAAATTAAACTATTGAAAACCGGAAGACTTTGGTTGCGACTGCTGACCTGTCTCATTTTTTTCATCTTCACCCACAGCACACTAAATGCCCAGCAAAATGTTACGGGCAATGTGATATCCGCAAAAGACAAAATACCACTTCCCGGCGTAACTGTTCAGGTTGCTGGCACTTCAAGAGGAGTTACAACTGACAATAACGGACATTTTACAATCCGGGCGAACAACGGCGCTACACTGGTTTTTTCAATCGTAGGTTATCTGCCCAAAGAATTAAAAGTTAATGGCCCTAATACAGGCACGATTAGCATTGAAGAAGATGTAAAATCGCTGAGTTCTGTAGTAGTAGTCGGCTATGGCACACAAAAGAAAGTAAACCTTACCGGTTCTATTACAACAATAGACATGTCTGAAAAAGAGGGTCAGCCCATCACCAATGTGAGCAATGCCTTACATGGCGCACCGGGATTGTTCGTGAACCTGGGCAACAGTCAGCCCGGCGTAGACCGCGCCGATATCCGCATCCGTGGTATGGGAACATTAAACAATAACAATCCTTTGGTGTTGGTAGATGGTATCGAATATTCTATGGATGAGTTGAATCCTGCCGACATTGAAAGTATCTCAGTATTGAAAGATGCGTCTGCTGCTATATACGGTTCTAAAGCAGCAAACGGAGTTATCCTGGTAACAACAAAAACAGGTAAAGGTGCTTCTAAGGTAAATTACAGTTACTACTATGGAATGCAGGATCCTACTACCATGCCGGATGCTATTTGGGATCCTGTTGTATATATGAACCTTAAAAATAAGGCGCTGGAAAATATTGGTAAAGTACATGATTATTCTGATGCGGAAATTGCCGAGTATGCGCAGGGAATGAAAGCCGATCCGTTTACGTATCCTGCCAGCAACTGGTTTGATATTGCACTTGATAAGGGCCGGATACAGAAACATGATCTGAGTTTTTCCGGAAGTACAGATAAATATCAATACCGGCTTTCACTGGGTTATTTGGAACGCAGCGGTATTATTATAGGCCCTAATGATAAGGAAAAGAAATATTCACTGGGGTTCAATGGTAGCATGAATGTTAGCAAACGATTAAAAGTAGGCTTAACATTGGATGGTTATTACCGTCATTACAACGAGCCTTATTACAATAGTTTCTGGACCTATTTAAGCCGCACATTACCCATCCTTACAGATACGCTGCCAGATGGGCGTTATGGCAATTCCTGGCTGCGTACACCCGGCAGAAACAACTGGGAAAATCCACGGATGATTGCGGAAACCGGCTTTGCGAAAAAAGTAGTCACCCGCTTTTTAGCTACCGCCTTTGCCGATTACCAGCTTCCTTTTAATATCACCTATCATGCAAAATTTGGCGCTGATAAATATGATGGACTTTTAGAAAATTTTACACCGCAGGTAAAAACGTATAATCCTAAAACAGGTACTTCCATTAACTGGAACAGTCCTTCCACCGCTCCCCGCTCCCGGGGTATTGACTATAATGATCTCAATATTCATTTTTACCACACACTGGACTGGGATAAAACATTCGCTGAAGATCATAACCTGAATGTTATGATTGGTAGCAGCTATGACAATTACGATAGCAGATCTTTCTCCAGCGGATCAATGGGTTATCTTGATGGAACACTTACAGCCATAAGCGCGGGTGCACTGCCTTATGAAGGTTATATCAGCGGCAGTTCTGAGAGAGATATTCTGATATCCTACTTTGGCAGGTTAAATTATGATTTTCAGGGAAAATACCTGTTGGAAGGAACCCTTCGTTATGATGGATCTTCGCGGTTTGCAAATGGAAAGCGATGGGGGCTTTTCCCTGCAGTATCTGCCGGATGGCGTATAGATAAAGAATCCTTCTTCCATTTAACCAATACATTTGACCTGTTAAAACTACGCGCATCATATGGAGCGTTGGGAAATCAGGCAGTGGCATTGTATAGTTATCAGAATTCAATCAATTTAGGCCAGGATTACAGTTTTGGAGGCGCATTATCTTCCGGAGCTGCTGCAACCGCATACAG
>CAMPJQ010000150.1 GCA_946886925.1 uncultured Terrimonas sp. | reverse complement strand
TTAAGATAATGGGTGGTTACAATTCCAAAAGCATGCTTCTTCGCCAGTTCTTCCAATATTACCTCAGCAAAAGCACCACCAAGATGCGGATCGCTGCCGCTGCCCAGCTCATCAATAAAAAACAGGGTGCGCCCATTGGCATTTTCAATCAGGTACTTCATGTTCTTCAAATGCGAACTATAAGTGCTCAGCTCAAATTCCAGGCTCTGTGTATCCCCTATATGGATCATCAGTTGTTTGAATATGCCCATTTGCGAATGCGGATGCACAGGCACCAGCAGCCCGCTTTGCAGCATCATTTGCAAAAGTCCCACGGTTTTTAAAGTAACCGTTTTACCACCTGCATTGGGCCCCGATATAACAAGTATGCGGCTCTTTTCATCCAATGTAAGCGTTACAGGCATAACCGGCTTGCCCGATCTTTGATTGTAGAGATACAATAAAGGATGAAAGGCCTGGATAAGATGCACATGCGCCTTATCCTGTACAACAGGGTAACTGCCGTTCATATCCGCCGCTAATTTTGCCTTGGCGCGAATGAAATCATATTCACCCACAATGCCGTGATAATCTTTTAGCAAAAGAGCGTATACCGAAAGCTGCCTCGTTAATTCCCTGAGCACCCGGTATACTTCGCGGCTTTCGTCGTGCTCCAGGGTAAATACATCGTTGTTCAGTTCAATCGTTTCTTCCGGTTCAATAAACGATGTTTTACGCGTATCGCTTTCGCCCAGCAAAATGCCTTTCACCTGCCGTTTGTATTCCGCGTGAACCGCAATAACCCGCCTTCCGTTTAAGAATGCTTCTTCTATATCCGATACATAACCGCTTTTATTCCATTTGGCCACTACCCTGTCGAACGCCCGCCGCAGTTCACTCCGCTTGCGCACCAAACTCATTCTTATTTGCGCCAGTTCTTTTGAGGCGTTATCCTTTACATTTCCATATTCATCCAGCACATCATCAATAAGCAAAATGATCGCCTTTTCGTAATAACTATCGGCAATTACCCGTAACAAGGTGGGATAGGCGATCTTTCTTTCCGCATCAAACCAGTGAAAAACCTGTTTCATGGCATCTGCCAGCTTCCGGATGTTCACCAACTGCTCTTCATTTAATACCGCACCGGAAATACCCAGCAATTTTAACTCACTGGTTAAATTCAAAATAATATCATTCGGAAAATAGATTCCGTTTTGCAGGAGTAATTTATATTCGTTGGTTTGCTGCAGTTCCGGTTCTATATAAGTTAGCCGGGTGTGAATACGCAATTGTTCCGCTTTGCTTTTGGCATAGGCGGTTTGGCAATGCGCTGTAAGCAATGCTTTCACTTTATCAAATTCCAACTGCATCAAAGCCGATTCCGGAAAGAGTTTCATTTTCTATTGCTTCTTTTTAAGATTTGCAAAGGTAAGCGGAAATGTATTTTATTGAGGCTGTGAGCTATCAGCAGTGGGCTTTGGGCTGTCGGCAGGGCTCCTACCGGGGTTCGTGCTCACACGGAACATTTGGACATACGTTTACCGTTTGATTGTAGCGAAGACAGACCCTTCCTGCCTCAGGGTGACAGGCTGTGGTAATAGGGTGCAGCTTTAGCAACAAATCCAAACAAAGCACCCACTGCTTGTCCATGCTGAGCCTGCCCGCTGTGGCGGGTACGAAGCATCTGCACACTTTTGTATTGTCATGCTGAGGCACGAAGCATCTGTATTGATTGTAGCGAAGCCAGACCCTTCCTTCGTCAGGGTGACAGGCTGTGGTAATAAATTTGAGCTTTAGTAACAAAGCCGAACAAAGAACCCGCTGCCTGTTATGCTGGGCCTGTGCATAGGGGCGGGGCACGAAGCATCTGTATTGCCTATTTGCCGTTTATCGTTTAGGGTTTATCGTTTTATTGTAGCCAAGATAGACCATTCCTTCGTCAGGGTGACAGGCAATAGTATTAAAGTTGAGCTTAGCAAAACACTTAGCCATGCTGAAAAAAAAGTAGCCGTGGTGATACTACGTGAGACGTATACCAGGGCGATCGTCCGAACGGTATCGGTCCGCATATCAGAAGAAACGGATTCGTCTTTAACAAAATTTAACGTCTCCGCTATCCGCTTACTGCGTATATTCTTTGCCGTATTCAGTAACTTGCGTTCTGATTGGCATAATATTTATCATTCGTAAATGTTAAGCGATGAAATACCTTTTTCTGATCCTTGGAATGATCCCGGCAACCGCATTGTTTTCCTGCGGTGCAAAAAGCAATTCTACAAAAACAAATAATATGAGCAACGATACTACTATTCATCCTGCTGCTGTTACTACGGATGCCCATACCGCAGTTGCTACTTTCGCAAACGGCTGTTTCTGGTGTACAGAAGCTATTTTTCAGCAATTGGAAGGCGTTAAAAAAGTAACCAGCGGCTACAGTGGCGGACATGTGGCCAACCCCACCTATGAACAGGTTTGTGAAAAGAATACGGGGCATGCAGAAGCGCTGCAAATTGTGTATGATCCCACCATTATCAGTTTCGATGAATTACTGGAAGTGTTCTGGAAAACACACGACCCTACCACTTTAAACAGACAGGGTAACGACGTGGGGCCGCAGTACCGCAGCGTGATCTTTTATCACGATAACACCCAGAAAGAAAAAGCCGAAGCTTATAAAACCGAATTGGATAAAAGCGGCGCGTGGCCCAATCCCATTGTAACAGCCATTGAACCTTTTAAAAATTTCTACATAGCGGAAAATTACCATCAGAATTACTTTAAGCTCAACGGCAAAGCGCCTTACTGCCAGTATGTAATAAGGCCCAAGCTGGAAAAATTTGAAAAAATATTTAAAGATAAATTAAAAAAACAGTAAGCTCTATTGTGGCCGGAGCCTGATGAGATACCCGCCACCCGGAGCCATTTTAATACTGATAGAATCTTTGCGGCTGAGCTTTTGAGAATACAATTTGTAATCCGAAGCGTACCTGTTGGCATTCATTCCATCTTCACAAATAGTGGCCGCATAATTTTCATTTTCTAAAAAATCAAGCGGAACAGTAAATGTTCTTTCTGTAAGATCATTCATAGCCCCGATAAACCACGCATTGTCTTTTTTGCGTGCTGTTATAATGTACTCACCCAGTTTGCCATCCAGTACAATGGTCGTATCCCAGGTAGTGGGAATGCTGCCGAGCAGCTCCATAAACTCCGGCTCCAGCAAACCCTGTGACGGGTTGCCCGAAAAAAACTGTATGGGGCTTTCGTATACCACGTACATGGCCAGTTGCTGGCAGCGGGTTCCAAACGACATTACTTTTTCTCCTATCGGCCGAAAAGTTCTTTCCGTGGCATTGTCTAATATTCCCGGTTCATAATCCATTGGGCCTGCCGTCATGCGAATATAGGGAAGCAACAAATTGTGGTCGGGTGTTGCCTTGCTGCTCCATATATTGTATTCGGAGCCCAGCACTGCTTCACGGGTAACAGCATGAGGATAGGTGCGGTTAAACCCTGCCGGCTTAAAGGCGCCGTGAAACATGATCATGATCTTATGTTTTGCACAGGCTTCGGCAATTTTATAGAAAAATTTTACGGCTTTCTGATCATCGCGGTCAATAAAATCTGTCATTATAAAATCCACACCCCATCTATTGAATTGTTCAAGCGCGGGCTCCAATTGTTTATCTAAGGTCATGGCCAGCGTCCACATGCTCAGCTTCACGTTTTGCTTTCTGGCATATGCTGCTATTGCCTCCATGTCAATATCAGGATTGATCTTAAACAAATCGTTATTATCACTCCATCCAGCATCCATCATAATGCGTTCAAACCCGAAACGTTTGGCAAAATCAATATAATATTTGTACGTGGCGGTATTGATGCCACTCTTAAAATCTACATTAAAAATATTAGAGGAAATGATCCATTCATCTGTAGCCTTACCCGGGTGAACCCAGGAAATATCCTCCACTCTTGAAGGCGAAGCAAGACGATATACCAGATCATTGGCAGGCAAATCCTTATCTTCCGGAGCGATCATCAGTACACGCCATGGAAAATGTCGCCTACCTTTTGTTCTGGCAATATATTCTGCCCGCTTCGAAACATACAACTGTTGAAAGTCGCCCGGCGCAACCGTTTCCTCCAGGGGATAAGGCGCGAACTCCGCCCTTAATGTATTGCTGCTTTTGCCCGTAACAAACATACCTGGGTAATCCTCAATATCCGCATCTGTAATTACTATTTTCGGACGTCCGGCAGATGCAATAAGTACAGGTGTAAAGCACAGATTGTCTTCCGTTACACTATCCAATGATTTTACCTGGTAAGGCTCTTCAAAACTGGTGTGGTATTTATCCTGGTTGCCTCTTTTCACTACTTCAGGAAAATAAAGCAGGGCATTTTGAGGAAGATTAAATTCAGCGATCTCATCTTTTATAACAATCGAATCCTTAAATGCTGTTGTGATCCTGTAAGCAATACCATCATCGTAAACCCTGAGAACAAGGCCAAATCCATTGGTAAAGCGAATCAGCATTTCATTGTATATATCGGGAATATGCTTTCGTTTTTCGGGAACGGGCGATACGATCACCTCATTTACTGAACGGGTATTTATTTTAGGGTGGTGAGGTTTACCTGAAAGTTTTCTGCCATCTTCAAGCATCATATCAATAACAGACGGAAAAAGTAAGGGCTGGTTTTTATAAGATACCGTATAGGTAATGGTTTGATCAATGCTTACGGCAACCTTAACATCTCCCGACGGAGATTGTATTTCTTTGATCACATCGGCCCTACATGGCATATAAAACAGCAGCAGTATAAGAAATGCGGAAAATATTTTCATACCGGCAGTTAAGCAAGCGTTATAAATAAATTATACTACAAGTTAATCAACTTTTTTAGTTGTCTTGCATAACGGTTGATCACCTACATCCTCAAACGCATCACCTCTCCTATAAGCTGCGGGCTATCAGCATTCAAATTTCAGCTTAAACGCACTAACGATAGACTGATACTCATTGACCCACTTTTCACGCTCACCTTTCACTTCTCACTTTTAAATTTTCACTTCTCACTATTCACCACTACATTGCTCCTTTTCAATGCCTGCTCAAAAGTTCCCGTTACATTAGCCTTACCAACAGCAAATAGCAAACGGGCAGCTCTCAGTTCATCCAGCACTTGTTTGCTGTGCACTTCCGAAAGGATTAATTTTGTGCCCCGGCTCCTGGATTCTTTATAAATTTCACGCAGGGTTCTGATTCCCGTAGCGTCAATAATGGGTACGTGCCGCATACGGATGATGAATACCCTGGGTGGCTTCTTGATAAATTTTATTGCATCTTTAAATTTATAGGCGGCGCCAAAAAACAAGGGTCCGTTTATTTCAAATACTTCTACATCTTTCGGAATAGCGTAATTGCTTACCGCGTCTTTATCGCGCTCTTCTTCCCGATCTGTGTAATTATCGGTGAGAATATTTACATCTGTAAACTTTATCATATTCCTCATAAACAGGAATACTGCCAGCACCATGCCTATTTCAATAGCTACGGTGAGATCAATCAATACGGTAAGAAAAAAAGTAGTAAACAATACCGCGGTATCGCCACGCGGGCCCTTTGCTACTGAAATAAAGTTCTCCCATTCACTCATGTTATAAGCCACAATTACCAGTATGCCGGCCAATGCAGCCATGGGTATCAGGGCCGCCCATTTGCCTATAAACAATATGATCAATAATAACGTTAACGCATGCACGATGCCTGCCACCGGCGTACGCCCGCCATTTTTAACGTTGGTTGCCGTACGGGCTATGGCGCCGGTAGCGGGTATACCGCCAAAAATAGAGGAGAAGATATTGGCTGTGCCCTGCGCTATGAGTTCGGTGTTGGACCTGTGATTTCCCCCGATCATTCCGTCGGCCACGATGGCCGATAATAAAGATTCAATACCGCCAAGCAAAGCGATGGTAAAAGCGGGCGCGATCAGCTTCTGAATCGTGTTGAAATCAAGATCGGGAATTACAGGTGAAGGAAAGGAAGAAGGAATACTGCCGAAACGGCTGCCAATGGTTTCTACAGGCAGATGCAATAGTTGTACCACAGCAGTTGTAACCAAAAGGGCAATTAATGAACCCGGTATTTTACGTGTAAGTTTAGGCCACAAAGCAATAATAGCAACCGTACCTGCTGCAATTAAAAACGCATATATATTCGCCGACCGGAAATGGCCGATATAGCTTTTCCATTTACCTGTAAAATCAGCAGGCACTTCGCCCATCTGCAACCCCAAAAAGTCTTTCACCTGCGAAGAGAAAATAATGAGGGCGATACCACTGGTAAATCCAACAATTAAGGGATAGGGTATAAATTTAATGATAGCGCCCAGGCGGGCAATGCCCATGATGATGAGGATTACCCCGGCAATAAAAGTGGCTATAATTAAACCACTAATACCAAATTGCTGAACAATGCCATATACAATTACAATAAATGCTCCCGTGGGCCCGCCAATTTGTACCTTGCTGCCACCCAGCGCAGAAATAATAAAACCTGCAATAACCGCCGTATACAACCCCTTTTCCGGCGACACCCCTGAAGCTATGGCAAAGGCAATAGCAAGCGGCAGAGCCACAACACCTACTATTAAACCGGCCATCACATCCCTAACAAACTGCTGCCTGTTATAGTTTTTTAAGGTATCCCATAATTTAGGTCTAAACATACATTACTGTTCCTTATTATTATTTTATCCCGGCTTCAATTTTCAATTCCCATTGGATCTGTAAAAAAC
>CAMPJQ010000149.1 GCA_946886925.1 uncultured Terrimonas sp. | reverse complement strand
TTCCAGTCGGGATCATATTTTACAAACCACGAAAGCCAGAGGCTGCGCGACAGGCGCATAAATATGGGCTGCAGTACAATCAGTAAAACAGTATTGGTAATGCCCCACCATAATAAGCGGAAATCACCCTCCTGAACAGAAAAGCCAATGAGAAGCCACCAGGCAATAAAGGTAAATACACTAAAACTCACGGTAAGCCCATAGCTTACATAAGCAGTGCCGTAATAAAAACCTACTTCAATTTCGGTAGGCTGCCCGCAAACCGGGCATGCGGAGTGCATTTTAAGGGTAGTATTTAATTTGTAAGGATTGCTATTTTTGAAAATTCCTCCCCGGCGGCAACGCGGGCAACGATTATCCAATACCGATAAAAAATAACCGGGTTTCCTTTCTTCTGTGCTCATTCAGGGATTTTTGCAAAGGTCTTAATTCTCCGCCAAATATTAGCGATTAAAATCTCAAAAAAATCCCATAATAAAATTCATAATATATCTACGATGGTTTCCATCTGCATGCTGCGTGATCCTTTTACAAGATACGCACTATTTTCCGCCGGGTGTTGCAACAGCCATTCCCTGGCTTCCTGCGTGGTATTAAAAAACCTGAAAGGATGTGTGATACCGGCAAAATCGCCGCCAACCAATATTACTTCTTTCCACAAATAATGCTTTAGCAGTTCAATAAGATCTTCATGTTCTTTCGCGCTTTCTCTCCCTAATTCCATCATAGCGCCTAGTACAAGGATCTTATTGCTGCCTGCTGTTCCCGCAAAATTTTCTATAGCTGCTTTCATGCTGCTGGGGTTGGCATTATAAGCATCTAAAATAATTTTATTATTTCCTTTGTCTATCAACTGCGATCTGCTGTTGGATGGATGATATGCTTCAATGGCTGCTTTTATTTTATCTTCCTTAACGTTAAAATACCTGCCTGCAGTCACAGCGGCAAGTATATTTGGAAGGTTATAATCTCCAACCAGGGCCGAACGGATAATAACCTTTTCTTTCTTTTTCATTAAAGCGACTTCTAAAAAAGGATCTGTTTTATATATATCGCCCACTACTTCAGTTCCCGACGTTCCGTATGTTAAAATCTGGGGTATACCTTTGCTCATTTCCCTCAGGTAATCATAATCCCACATTACGAAGGCTGTGCCGTCGTGGAGTTTCAGGTAATCATATAATTCGCCTTTGGCTTTTCTAACCCCTTCTATGCTACCAAAACCTTCAAGGTGCGCTTTTCCGCAATTGGTAATAATGCCATGTGTAGGTTCGGCGTATTTGCAGTAACCTTCAATTTCTTTAAGATGGTTGGCACCCATTTCAATAATAGCTATTTCTGCGTCAGGTTTAATATCCAGGATGGTAAGCGGTATTCCTATATGGTTGTTCAGGTTCCCCCGGGTTGTATATGTTTTATAGGTAGATGAAAGCACCGCATGAACCAGTTCTTTGGTAGTGGTTTTGCCATTGCTTCCTGTAATAGCCACAAAAGGTATGGTAAACTGGCCGCGGTGATAGCCCGCCAGTTGCTGCAGTGTAGTTAGCGCATCATCTGTGAGTATGACCCTTTTATCTTCAAAACCGGGCGGTTCGTCTGCTATTATATAAGCGGCGCCTTTTTGCAATGCCTGCTTTGCAAAAAGATTACCATTAAAATTCGGGCCTTTCAACGCAAAAAAAATATCATCTTTTTTTAGCTTTCTGGTATCTGTCTGAACCGAAGGATATTGAAGGAACAATTGATAGAGTTTGTCAATTTGCATAAAGGCAAAGGTAATTACAATCATTTCAAAATAATAACAGCCGCTGTGCCTTGCAGAATTCTGTTTGGCCTTCCGGCCAGGAATCTGAACTTTGTGTAAATAAAAGAACGGATATGAATTACCATCTTTTAGGGAAATCGTCGTTAACCATAAGTGAGGTTGGCTTTGGGTGCATGTCTTTGGGCGATAACGATTCGGACAATGCCAGGCTCATACATAGTGCAATTGAAGGCGGATTAAATTATTTTGATACGGCCGATATGTATCGGAAAGGATTAAACGAAACTACCGTTGGTAAAGCCCTGCAGGGAAAGCGGGACAAAGTGATTTTGGCCACCAAAGTAGGCAACAAATGGCGGGCTGATGGTAACGGGTGGGAGTGGAATCCTTATAAGCACTATATTATTTCGGCGGTAGAACAAAGCTTAAAAAGATTAAACACGGATTATATTGATCTTTACCAGTTGCACGGAGGTACTACCGGCGATCCTATAGATGAAACCATCGAAGCTTTTGAAAGTTTACAGGCAGCAGGTAAAATACGGTATTACGGCATTTCATCTATTCGCCCTAATGTAATTAGAGAATATGTACAGCGATCTCATATATCCAGTGTAATGATGCAATACAGTGTACTGGACCGGCGCGCCGAAGAAACCTGTTTTCCCCTGCTTCAGCCAAATGATATAGCTGTACTGGCCCGGGGATGCCTTGCAGGGGGACTGCTGGTAGACAAGCCGGTAAAAACATATTTAAATTACACTGAAGATGAAGTGTACAAAGCGCAGTCTGCCGTTCACGCTATTTCAGGCATGAACCGCAATTCCTCCCAAACCGCCATCCGGTTTGCTTTGCAGCAACAGCCCATTACTGCTGCCATTGTTGGTGTTAGTACGATGGAGCAGTTGAACGACATTATTGCTGCCACGCATACACCCTTGCTTACCGACAATGAAATGATTTATTTGCGTGCATCCATTCCGGTAAGTTATTATGAACAGCATCGGTAGCTGCCTGATAAAAAATGAAACATTTTGCATAGGCGTTACCATACATGGGCGTATATTGTACAATATCATTTTTTTAATGATCGGCCGAATAGCATATCCATTGTACAAGAGAGTGACACAAGGAACGCTGAAGAACGAGATGGGGCCGACAACAAAAAAGTAGGAACAGAACGATGAGTACCATCATTTGTATCATACGTCAAATAATAGGAAAGAAACTGTAGGGTTATGGCCGTTCAGTGCAAAACCGCAGCAGTTGTTCCAGGTCTTCCGCCCTATTGAAATCTGTATTGTTTTTCGCAATGTATTTTCTTATTGCGTCCCGTTTGGAAGGGAAAATACTATAAAACCCTTTCTTATCCGCTTTTTTAAAACGATTATACTGGTCGCTTATATACCAATTGCTCACCGTTTCAAAAAGTACGTCCCTGTCTACTTTCAAACGATGCACTTTTTCGCTTGAATATATGCTTGAATAAGTAGTTACGGCCGATGAACCTGAAGAGCCGCCATAGGCAGTACCCACTTTATCAGGGATCTGGATCATCTGCTGTTTTACAGCAAGCTTATAAGACTTAGTGTTTGTTATTTGCCGCAGGTATCCCTTATCATAGTAATATACAAGCGTATCAATGCTGATGTATTTAACCAGTGCGGGATCTGCAATAGCAAGCGTATCGCCATTGACATTTAAAAACTGCATTTCATCCAAAAGGTAATTATAATTGAAGCGCTGTTTTACAGATGCACCTGATCTTAAAAAAGCTGTTCCTTCGGTAAATGCGGGCAATATGTATTTTGCTTCACCAGGGATTACTTCATCGGGTGATTCGCCGGCTTTTACAATATATCTTTTTTGTGCCTGTGCTGCACAGTAGTTATTATACCACAAGCATGCAATTAAAATTAAAAGTACCCGCATTATACGTGGTTGTGCCTGTAATTTAGTTTATTTTTTGGTTTGAACCACGGAGACACAGAGATACACAGCGCTTGTTTTTAACACCATGCAGCCTACGCACTACTATATTCCCTTGCCTTCTTTCCCCATGTTTTATGCTTTGCACCGTCCATTTTTACAATTCTTGGTGTGAATTTTCCTACCACGTCTACCAGTTGCCGCTGACTTTGCATCACTGTATGAATATCTTTATAGGCAAAAGGCGCTTCATCCAGTCCTCCGCCGATCAACTTTACGCTGTGCTTTTTCAGTTCCTGCTTCAATGCATTTTCGGTAATTGACTGCATTGCCCTGGTACGGCTCATCAACCTTCCTGCACCATGTGAAGCCGAGTTAACAGCCGCCGGTTCGCCTTTCCCTTTTACAATAAACCCATCCGCAGTCATAGAGCCGGGAATGATGCCCAATACATCTTTGCCTGCCGGAGTGGCGCCTTTGCGATGTACGATCACTTCCTTCCCTTCCCATTGTTCCTTCCATGCAAAGTTGTGGTGATTCTCAACCATCTTAACGGGTTTACGGCCCAATTGCTTTGCAATTTTTTCATGGATGATATGGTGACAGGCGGAGGCATAATCACCCGCAAGGTTCATCGCGATCCAGTACTCCATTCCTGCTTCTTCATCCATATTCAACCACGCAAGATTTTTTGCATCCTGTGGTAAACGTCTTTTGCTGATCGCAATTTTAGTATAATGATTTGCCACATTAGCACCCAATGCCCTTGAGCCGGAGTGCGACAACAATCCCACATAGCTTCCGGGTTCCATACCCAGTACTGCATCCTTCTCCGCAATATCCACTACGCCAAATTCCACGAAATGATTGCCACTTCCGGATGATCCCAATTGTTTCCATGCACGACCGTGCAGGTTCTTCAGCAAAGGCATTTCATAGAATGCTGTATGTTCCATCACTTCATGATCTGACGCATGGTCAAACTGGGCGCCGCTTCCAAAAAGGGTAGCTTCGTTCATTTCTCTTGCAAAAAAAGCTTCCCGCTGCGCCAGCTCTTTCGGATTGATATCGAATACGCTCAAACACATCCTGCAACCAATATCCACGCCCACGCCATACGGTATAACCGCATTATCTGTTGCCAGCACGCCACCTATCGGTAAGCCATAACCGCTGTGTGCATCCGGCATTAATGCGCCTGCAACTGCCACGGGCAATTTAGCCGCAGTATACATCTGGTGCATGGCGCCTTCCTCAATATGTTCCTGTCCGAATATATTGAATGGTATGCCCTGGTTGTTCAATGAAACCGTTGCGCCCTCTTTTGACGCTTTGGGTAATAATTGTTCCGCTATCAATGCCAATACAGCATCATCTTTATAATGTACCGGGTTTTCCAATACACGCTTCAATATTTCCATCACTTCCTCTTTTGCATAATGCTTGTAATTTTTCTGCATCACATTCATTGCCACGCTGATCACCGTACCTTGCGGGTATCCGATAGCGCGTAATTCTTTCCCTGTTATTTTTAATTTGCTCATTGTAATTTTTTTATACTGTTATTAACACTTGTATTTTGTATTGTCATGATGAGGTACGAAGCATCTGTAAATGGTTACCAACCTTCTAAAGGCTGGCAACCATAATCACTACTTCTTCGGCACAAATATCTCCTTCAACTGTTCAATCAATACGCCGTTGCCACTTACACTGATATTGCTGATCTTATCTGCGATCTTTTCTACATATTCCATTTCTTTCAGTTTCCACAACATCGCGTTTTCTTCCATCAATGTCAAATGCGAATTCTATTGCACTACTTTATTGGCGCAGCTTGAACTTGCAAACGCTTCCGGTTTTGCTTTAAAAGCGAATTTCATGCCCATGATATACCCCATCGCTTCCTTCAATGCATCATTGCTTTTAAAGTTTGGATTGGTGTTGATGTCAGCATGCACTTCCATATCCACATTATACAAAGTAAAAATCCTGCACAATGCATAAGCTACTTCAATACTTTTGGCCACTTCGAGCAACATCCGTTGTTTGATGCTCATTTTTTGTTCAGTGATTTCATTGTGTATATACATGAACCCACCTTTGCCTTTCCGGATGAAAACAATAACAGTGGCAAATTCAGTTTCCCTGCTCTTTACCTGGCTGTCGGTACCAATGCATACTTTTAAAGAATACCCCATTTCTTTTTCCCTCATGATCACCGTTCTTATTTCATCTTCAATCGGCCGTTGAATGCTTTCGCCGGATAATTTCCGCCATTTTTGCTGTTGTTCCATTTTCTGCCTTAACAGGTATTTAAAATCTTTTTCTGTATGGACGAAGCTGGATTCGAACCAGCACGGTTGGTGCTTCAAACCAATGCTCTGCCATTGGAGCTATTCGTCCATCGTTGGTCCGCAGGGGCTCGAACCCTGAACCCTCCGGTTAAAAGCCGGATACTCTTACCAATTGAGCTACGGACCATTGCCTTTACACCAGGTCGTATTGGTTGACTTTGAGACCCGAACTCATTTCTCCACATTCACAGTGTGGCGCTTTACCGGTTAAGCTAAAGCCAACGTTTTGTTGTCGGAGCTGGATTCGAACCAGCATCTTCAGCTTCAAATGCTGAAATGCTCAACCATTGCACCATCCAACAATCAGCGGTTCATACGGGAATCGAACCCATAGCAACAGATCGACAATCTGTGATGTTAACCGTTACACCAACGAACCTTGTAATCTGTACGGGAGTCGAACCCGTATTTCAAGAATGAAAATCTTGTGTCCAGTACCATTAGACGAACAGATCAGTTTTGTATAGCAGGAAGGATATGATTCTCCATCCTCTATTTTATACTCACAAACAAAAACCCGGTCGTTTGCTGCGACCGGGTTCCTTTCATTATGCCTGTTCAATACAGGTTATGCATAGTTATACCACGGTCGTTTATGTTTGCTATCCTCTTTATTGCCTGCAGGCACAATACTGTTGTGCGTATGCACATGCCAATAGCGTACAGACAATGATAGCTGTGTATTCCGAATTGAAATCGTAAATCGCTTATATTCTAAAAACTTCAGCATTTTTATTTT